>CAMDWA010000039.1 GCA_945877855.1 Thermoflexus hugenholtzii JAD2
GTTGCTGGCACTGGTGTGTTTGTCGGTGTTTCAGTCGCCGTCGATGTCGCAGTGGCAGTAGCCGTTGCAGTCGCTGGCACTGGTGTGTTCGTCGGCGTTTCGGTCGCCGTCGATGTCGCGGTGGCAGTAGCTGTCGCAGTCGCTGGCACAGGCGTGTTCGTCGGGGTTGGCGTATGGGTTGCTGTAGCCGTTGGCGTAGGTGTGTCGGTCGGTAAAGGTGCATCTTGCACCTCAATGAAGTAGTCTTCGACTTCACCATCTGGTGCCGGGCCGCTGTCACCCAAAGTTGGATCGGTGCTAATGCGGAAACGTGCGCCAACAGGCACACCCGTCAAAGCATTCGACGGCACATTAAAATCGAGATTAACACCACCACTATAACCAGCTGGAACAGCTGCCATAGCAGTTTCGCTTGGGTCAAATACGTAATCGCCATTAAAATCAATAAAACCATATAAGACGGCATCAGTAGCAAGACCGTTGGTAACATCGATTTTGATCGTAGCGGGCTGGCCTGCCGTGAAAGTCGGCATTGCAATGCTGCCTTCGTCTTGGGTATTGTCAACATCGTCACCCATTGAATTGGGATCGGGCAAACCATCGATTTCGGCATCTGGCTCTACGTCTATCCACAATTTTTCGCCAATCACGTGGCTGGGGCCACCGCTAGCGCTTAATGTGTTATAACCAGAGTTGTTTGCTGTGCTACTCTTGTTATACCCAAACACAGCTGATATATCGGGCAAATCACCCCAGTCGCGTGGCCCTTCGTCGGGCTGCACTTCGATCAAATAATCTTCGACCTCACCATCGCGGGCTGGGCCATCGGCGTTTAGGCTGCTATCGGTGCTGATGCGGAACCGTGCACCCAAGGGCGCACCGGTTAGGGCATTGGCTGGCACATTGAAGGTGAGTTGCACCGTGCCTACGGTGCCATTTGGCACAACCACGGTAGCTGTTTCAGTCGGGTCAAATACAAAGTCACCATTAAAATCGATGAAGCCATACAGGGTGGCATCGGCGTAGTTGTTATACACCGGCACATCGACTTGCACAGTTTGCCCGGCCACAAAGGTCGGGAAGGTGATGCTTGATTCGTCGTTGTTGTTGTCGTTGTCGTCGCCCAACGCATTGGGATCGGGCAACCCATCAGCCTCGGCATCAGGTTTGTCGAGAATCCACAGCTCTTGGCCCAATTCATGGCTGGGGCCATTGTTGGCGCTGGTGGTGTTATAGCTGGGTGCGCTGCCGTTTTCGGGTAAATCGCCCCAATCGAGCGGGTTCTGGGCTGCATCAACTTGAATGAGATAGTCTTCGACTTCACCATTGATGGCGACACCCAATGGCGACAAATTGGCTTGGGTGCTGATGCGGAAACGCGCCCCCAACAATTGCCCTGTTACTGCACCGGCAGGCACTGATACTGGCAACACAAAGCTGGTTGTGCCAGTGCTGGCCGGAATGGTCGTGGTAAATACCTCACCCACATCATTTAAGATGCCGTTACGATCCCAGTCAAAGAATGCATAAATAATGGCCGTGACGCTTGCGCTGTTGGTCGCCGTAATCGTTACTTGGGTGTTTTGCCCGGCCACAAATGTGCTAAATATGACACCTTCTTCGTCATCTTGTCCATTGATATCGTCGCCGTCAGCATTGGCGATGGGTTGACCATCAGTCTCAAAGTCGAGTTGGTTGCCCAAATAGGTCTTCTCGGTATAAAGGTGACATGCACCTTTATTGGTATTTAACGTGCCATAGTTAGGGAACCCAGCAATACCGTCTGGCAAGTCGCCACAATCTCCAAGAACAACTGCCGTTGCCGTTGGAGTTGGCGTGTTGGTTGATGTGGCCGTCGCTGTCGCGGTTTCGGTCGCGGCGGGGGTGTTGGTCGCTGTTGCGGTTGGCGTGTTGGTCGATGTGGCTGTCGCTGTCGCGGTTTCAGTTGCGGCGGGGGTGTTAGTCGCCGTTGCGGTTGGCGTGTTGGTTGATGTGGCTGTCGCCGTCGCGGTTTCGGTCGCGGCAGGGGTATTGGTCGCCGTTGCGGTTGGTGTGTTGGTCGATGTGGCTGTCGCCGTCGCGGTTTCAGTCGCCGTCGCTGGCACGGGTGTGTTCGTTGGCGTTGGCGTATGCGTTGCTGTTGCAGTTGGGGTCGGCGTATCCGTCGGCAACGGGGCATCTTGAATGGTGATGAGGTAATCTTCGACTTCACCATCTGGCGCTGGCCCATCTGGCCCCAATGCTGGGTCAGTGCTGATACGAAAACGCGCACCCACTGGCACACCGGTTAAGGCATTGACTGGCACATTAAAGTTAAGCGCTACTTGCCCACCAAAACCAGTGGGAACGGCTACGGTTGCAATTTCGCTTGGGTCAAACACATAGTCGCCATTGAAATCGATGAAGCCATATAAGACGGCATCATTAGCGAGGCCGTTCACCACATTGACATCAATTTGCACTGCTTGCCCAGCCACAAAGGTCGGCAATGCAATTGCACCTTCGTCATTTGTATTGTCATTGTCGTCACCGGCTGCCGCTGGGTCGGGGAGGCCGTCGGCCTCGGTATCTGGCTCAGTGTCAATCCACAATTTTTCGCCAATCACATGGCTGGGGCCGTTGTTGGCGCTGGTGGTGTTATAGCTGGGTGCGCCGCCGTTTTCGGGCAAATCACCCCAATCGCGTAGGCCAGCATCGGCTTGCACTTCGATCAAATAATCTTCAATTTCGCCATCACGAGCTGGGCCGTCGGCGTTTAGGCTGCTATCGGTGCTGATGCGGAACCGCGCCCCCAAAGACACGCCGGTTAGGGCATTGGCTGGCACATTAAAGGTGAGTTGCATTGTGCCATTGGTTCCATTTGGCACAACCACTGTTGCCGTTTCGGTTGGGTCAAACACAAAGTCGCCATTAAAGTCAATGAAACCATACAAGGTGGCATCGGCGTAGTTGTTATACACCGGCACATCGACTTGCACGGTTTGCCCGGCCACAAAAGTTGGGAAGGTAATACTCTTTTCGTCGTTGCTGTTATCGTTATCATCGCCCAACGCATTGGGGTCAGGGATGCCATCGGTTTCGGCATCGGGTTTGTCGAGAATCCACAGATCTTGGCCCAATTCATGGCTGGGGCCGTTGTTGGCGCTGGTGGTGTTATAGCTGGGTGCGCCGCCGTTTTCGGGCAAATCACCCCAATCGAGGGTTTTATCGGGCGGTTTAACGCCGACCATGTAATCTTCCACTTCACCATCGGGGGCAGTGGACTTAGGACTAAGTGCGGTATCGGTGCTGAGGCGGAAGCGTGCGCCAATCGCCGAGGTCGTCACTGCATTCGTAGGCACAGCCACATTCATAACAAAGGTTTGAATGCCAGACATGTTGCCCGGAATAGTCATGGTAAACACCTCACCCACATCGTTCAACGTGCCGTTACCATTCCAGTCGAAGAAGGCATAGAGCACAGCCGAGGGACTGGAGGCATTCAAGACATCCACCGACACTTGGGCGGTTTGACCTGCATACAAGCCGGTGGTAAAGATAACGCCGTCTTCGTCATCCACATTCGCAAGGTCGTCACCATCAGCATTGGTCGTGGGTTGGCCGTCGGCTTCAAAGTCGAGGTTGATGCCCAATTTCATTTTGCTGCTGCTAATGTGGCATGCGCCTGTACTGGTGAGCAAGGTTGAGTAGCTGGGTAAGCCCTTAATTCCATCAGGCAGGTCACCACAATCCATTGGCAGTGGGGTTGGGGTGGCGGTTGGCGTATTGGTGGCGGCTGGGGTCGCGGTTGAGGTCGGCGTGGGTGTTTCGGTGGCAGTGGCGGTGGGCGTCGCTGTCGGCGTTGGTGTGGGCAATAAGGCATACAAACAGCTTGTGCTGTCGCCAGTAAGCGCTTTACCACCCAATACAAGGGTAAATCCAGACCAGACCCCGGTTGATAAATCAAATGAAGTATGAGAAGTGCCACTGAACCCATATAACACCCCATTTGAGCCAAACCAATGGCCTTGCATTAAGTTAAAACCATTGCCTGCGCCAAAAGTGACAGGGGTGAGTGTGCCAGCGGTGAAGTTCAAGGCCGCCAATATTACCGAGCCACCCACATCTGCTGTGCCATACATCAACCCATCAACAGGGTTGTAGGCAAAGTCGAGAATCGTCGTGTTGGTATAAGTGGCGACAGGGGTAGCGGTTAGCGCGTACACATCTACCTTATAGATACGAGTGTCTGTGCCACTGATGGCCGAAACAAAATAGTCACCTGCGGCGTTAAATGCGCCACCGGTATAGTTTTGGTTGGGCAACCCAGCAATCGAGACGTTTAGCGCAATACCAACTTGGCTAAACGCTACCATGTTAGGCGTGTTATTTTGATTAAACGAGTAAATAAGGCCATTGCTCGGGTGCCAAGCCAAGGCATTGTATAAACCTGCTTGTGTACCTAAGGGGTTGAGCGTAAACGGCAGGCTAGTGCTGGTAGTCGTATAGAAATTAGTGGTTGCAACGCCTCCATGATACCCAATATAGGCTGAAGCATCGCACACAAATGGGCTGAGCACAGGGGTGGCAGTGGGCGTGGGGCCGGGGGTGTTGGTCGGGGTCGGCGTTGCAAACGGCTGCACCTGAATCATATAGTCTTCGACTTCGCCGTCGGGGGCAATACCATTTGGCCCAAGCCCAGCCATGGTGCTAGTGCGGAAGCGTGCTGCCAGCAGCACGCCAATAGGTGCAGTTGCAGGCACAGTAAACGTTAGCCAATACACCACCGGCGACAAAACGCCCGTATAAGGTGCAAAAACGACAACCGATTCGCTCGGCGAGAAGATATAGTCATTGTTGAAGTCAATAAAGCCATAAATATAGCTATCGGTACCCAGTTGATTGACAACAGTAACCGAAACCCCAACCGTTTGCCCAACCATAAAGGTTGGTAAAGTCACGCCATTTTCATCATCAAGATTGTTAGCATCGTCGCCGTTGGCCGAGGCTGTTGGCTGACCATTCGACTCGTTGTCGGGGTCGGTAGCGCCAAAATGCAAATCTTGGTTAATAATGTGGCTGGTGCCGTTGTTGGCCTCTAGCGTATGATAGTAGTTAGGTGAGTTTGTCGGCGGTTCAGGTAAATCGCCAAAATCACGGCTATAGTTGCTTGGTGAATCAATATACAGCACATAATCCTCAACTTCACCGTTAGGCGCTTGTCCATTTGGCCCAAGGTTGGGGGCAGTGCTGAGGCGGAAACGCGCCCCTACTGGCGCATTCGTTTGCGCATTGCTGGGCACACTAATGGTTAAAAGGATCGAGCTATAGCTGCTAGCGGCTGGCACAAGCACTGTGATGGTTTCGCTGGCATCAAAAATCAAATCGCCGTTAAAGTCAATAAAGCTATATAAGACAGCATCTGAACTGAGGTCGTTATAAACACCAACCTGAATCACAGCAGATAAACCCGCGATCATCGGCGGGGTAAACACGCCATCCTCATCGTCGCTTACATTATCATCACCATCGGCATTTACGCTCGGCTGACCATCAGGCTCCATATCTGGCGGGTTCCCTAACCATAAATCGGAGTTACTAAAGTCAAGAAGATGATGCGCACCATTATTAGCGTTTAAGGTGCGATAGCCATTCGCAGGTATCACTGAATCATCAGATAAATCATCGAACAAATCGCCCCAATCAGCCTGATAAATAGTAATGAAATAATCTTCAACTTCACCGATCGAGGCAAACCCCGTTGACCCAAGACTGGGGTTAGTCGCTAGTCGCACCCACATTGCAGCAAAACCGAAAGCCGTGCCGGCAGAAACAGGCACATTAAAGACAGTCGTACCATTCGTGCCTGCGGGTACAGTAAACGAAAAAATCTCATTGTTTATTGCGTCAAACGTTCCAGTTTGATTCCAGTCAATAAAGAAATAGACATAAGCCGTTTGGCTGGTGCTATTAACAACGGTGCGTGTAATTGTGCCGTAGCTGCCAGAAACAAACGGACCAAACGTTACACCGTCTTCGTCAGCACCATCGCCATCGGCATTGCCGCTAGGTTGCCCATCAGCCTCGCTATCAATGGTCGCGCCAAGCCGCAAATTAGGATCAACGCCGTGACATGGGCCATTGTTTGCAACCAAGGTTGTATATACATTGGATAAGTCACCGCAATCTTTGCTCGCTAGCCCGATTTGAATGAGATAGTCCTCGACTTCACCATCGGTAGCATAGCCATCGGGGCCGAGGGCTGGGTCTGTGCTCAGCCGCACACGCATCCCAAGCATCTGCGAAACATTGGCCGTAAGGGGCACCGCCAAATTGAATGAGCCTGAAACGGTGGAGCCAGCCGGCACAGACAGCGAGATCACTTCGCCTGCGTCGTTTAACACGCCGTTGGCGTTCCAGTCAATGAAGAAATAGATCCAAGCATCGGTCGCGGTATTATTGATTGGCGTTCCGGTAATCGTAGCCGATTGCCCCAAGAAAAATGGGGTATAGCTAATGCCATCTTCATCTACGCCATCGCCGATGGCGGACGGGTTGGGTTGCCCATTGATTTCAGCATCAATTAAGTTGCCGATCTTGAGTAGCGGGTTAATGGTGTGACACGCGCCATTGGTTGCTGTAAGGGTGTGATAGTTGGGCGAGTTGGTGGCGTTACCATCGGGCAAGTCGCCGCAGTCTTTGAACGGCGGTTGCACCTGAATGAGGTAGTCTTCGACTTCGCCATCCATGGTCAACCCCGTCGGGCCAAGATTAAGGTCGGTAGCAACACGTATCCGCAAACCAATTTTTTGCGATGTAACTACTGTTAATGGGACCGTGAGCAACATGTTATGCGTCAATGTGCTATTCAAACCGCCAACAGTCTTGGTAAAGACTTCACCTACGTCATTCAACACGCCGTTGCCGTTCCAGTCAGCAAACATATAGAGCACAAGTGTGTAAGTGTTGCTGGTTGAATGCACAATAATTGGCGCAGTTGCCGATTGCCCAGCCACAAAAGATACCGAAGCATATGTAGGAAAGCCGTTTTCGTCAGCCACTAACGTGTTGTCATCACCCATGGCCGTAGGGCTAGGTTGCCCATCTACTTCCATATCTGGGTTTATACCAGAAGCCGAGCCAAGCCCAAACTGCCATGTCCGCACGTGACAAGCACCACCATTGGCCCGCAAAGTTGGGTAATTGGGCGAATTGGTGGCGTTGCCGTCAGGCAAGTCACCACAATCGAGGCCAAAGTAACCAAAGTCGGCAGTGGTCACCACTTGCCCAGCAGTTAACAACGGCACAGTTATGGGCTGAGAGGTTGTGCGGGTATAACCATAGTTGTTGACCCAGATACTGTCGTTGCGGGTTACGGTATAGGTATCAGGCGGCAAGTTTGTTGCCTGATAGTAACCAGTGATGCTAGGGCTGTAAGATAGCGGTGAGCCGCTGGTACCTGCAACATTGATGACAGCCATAGACGGTGGCAACGCAGCGTTAAGCCAATATTCGCCCGGATCTTGAATGCCGTTTTGGTTTAAGTCAAAAAAGACTTGGTCGCCCAATGTTGCGCCATATTCGACAAAGGTATAAATCCCGGATGTTAACCCTAAAGCACCCACAGAAACCTGACTAACCACATCATTACCTAAAACACCCGCAGGTGTGCCGTTATAGTCGGGTCCATCAAGGTATTGAGGTGGCTGCAACTCGGTGACGGTGTAAGTGCCGGGAGCTAAGCCACCAAAATAGGCGGAAGAGGTAACAGAGGTTTGTGCTGTTAACAATACAGATTGCCCATACACATTAACCCCCGTCAATGAAATCGTTACACCCGGAATAATTGACCCAAATTGAGTGCCTAATCTAACAACGGAATTAATCCCCCCGGGCTTAATCTCACCAAAATTATTGTTATACGAGGTCCAACCATATAACAATGCAATATTTGAAATTTGGTCAGCACTGATTAAACCATTCCCCATATCAGCAGGGATATTATTGACATTACCACCTGCTGTACCAGGGGTGTCTTTATAATCTAAATAGGTGGCTGGTTGTTGCTCGGTAACGGTATAGATACCTGAAAACAAATTGGTAAATGTATAGAACCCATTACTGCCATAAACACCACTAGATGTCGTCGTTGTCGTCATTAATACAGGCACACCGGCATTGGTGAAACCAGTTAATGTAATCAAAACACCAGAGATGACAGGCTCTATGTTATTATCAAACCCGCCATTCATATTTTGATCATGATAGACCCGACCGCTAATTGCACCCGGGATCAGTCGCACAGGCACGTCGTTCGACACCGCAGCCAAACCAATGCCGGTAGGCGAAGCCGAAAAGCGGTTGGTAAAAATGTTGCCGAAGTTGCTGCCATTTGAGTCAAAAGTAAGGGTGATTACACGGCGGGTGAGTGGCAAGGTCGAGCTATACGGCGGCAAAGTTGCGTCGTCGCGGATACGAATTGCTGTGACATCGGCGTAGTTAAAATTACACGGCGCGGCCCCCGGCAATGGACCTGCACACCACTGTGATGCTGTGCTAGAAATGGGTAAGCGCGGCACCAAGGCCGATGCGGTATTGGTGTAATAGACGGTCATGCTCTGCATGAGTGATGCCGACATAAATTGAGTGCCACCGGGCGAAATGATGCTATTGGGTATACGACCATCGCCGTTAAACGGAAATACATCTACCGAATCAACCCCCGGGACAGGGGAAGTGGGGTCAACATTGCTGTAGTAAATGGTATAGGTATACAAATCACCCGGCTCGATAAAGGGAGTCGAAGTCTCTTTACCGACGCCTAAAGCCACTTGATTACTCACATTTACAGCCTTAACCGACGTGCGAAAGGCAATATCGCTCAAATCATCGGGCGTATAAATATAGGCACGGTTGGTCAAAGCCGTGCCGTTGGGGGTGTCGCCCGCCGTAACCGCGCGAAACCGAATGACAGGCAACGTGGTGCTACTTGTGACAACAGTCCCGGGCAATTGCCACACCAAAGTCATGTTGCTGCTTCCATAGATGATGATGGGCGGAAATGGCAGGCCGTTATAGGTGGCTGTGCCGGGGACATAGGTCAGATATTGCGGCAACACATCGGTAATGGTGACATTGGTGGCAATCGAATCTGAAACCGCCATCGTAAAGCGCGGCGTCAGCGTAAAAGTGACCCCATCACCAGCGTTCAATGCCCCTAACGTAGCGGGTTCGGTGGCCTTGGTAATAGAAGACAAAACGCGATCAAGAAAAGCACGGTTCGCCAAATAGCCGTGTGTGGCGCTCCAGATTGAATCTGGGTTTACACCCGCACTGCCTTGTAACACCCAACCACCCACATAACCCGCGGTACCTGTTAGCCCGTCCCATTTATAGGTAGCATAGTTTGGCAGCATCTCACCCGCAGGCATAGGCTGCCCAGCGTTTGGCCCAAAGGCAAAATTTTGGCGAACTGTTTGGGTAATAAAAGTCTGAATGCTGATCTTAGCAGCTAAATCAGACGTTAAGCGAATACGCACTTTGGTAATGGCATCTTCGCCGCCCGGCACACTTAATGTATTGGTAAACCAACCTGTGGTCGAATCTGGGTCGTTACAAGTAGCATATTGTTGATCATTGGTGTTCGCCCAATAAGGCAAACCCGTGCTGCCTCCTGTGCCATATTCTGCAATATAAGTTGGCGTAATCACTGTCCCACCAGCCAAGTTAGAAGCCACCATACGCACGGCATTGCCACTCACGCCACCACTGACTACTTGGCGCATATTATCAAATTTATCGCAAATCATCACCCCTTGCATTGGGATATTACTTGAGTTACCTAATGTCAAACGAGTTAGATATTTCTGCCCCGCCACCACCAAACTTTGATTGTTGCCGGTCTGGGCCGCATTATCCAAGTTAGCACTACTGCTCTTCAAATATAACTTTTGCCATGTGCCAGTCACATTGGTGGCAATTGTGTAAGTAATTTGGTTGTTGGCCAATGGCTCGATGCCCGGACCATAGTTAGAGACACCACTCACACTATCAGGGTCAAAATTAGACAGCGTATTGCGAATACTCAGGTTGCCGCCCGCGTTGTTTACATCGGTAATTGGCACCCAAAAGTTTAAGTAATAGGTTGCATATAACCCCGCCGGGCTTGTTGCTGGCGCGATCACATTAAAGCCAGTAATGACTAGCCCAATCGGCCCACCGGGCGCCGATTGGCTACAAGTCATCGTGCCAGCCGGAACCGTGCTAGCGTAACAGGGATTTGTGCCAGCCCAATCCATAATCACAAAATTGGCTGGCATTGAGCTGCTGTAAATAGCGGTATCAGAAAATACAATCGGCATCGCCATCGGTTCGTTACCTAGCCCCGAAACCGGCCCATAAATATCAATCCGCCAACGCACATTAAAACCATCTTCACCATTTGGACCATCAGCCGGTTGCGATGTCACTGCACTTAATGGTTTGACAAGGTCAAATTTTGGTGCCGCCGACACCGTATCGGTTGCAATCACCGAGGCTGACACGGGTGAATTGGCCGTAGACGAAATTGTGCCGCCTACCGTCACCACTGTACCATTATTCAACGAACCTAATACTTTGGCATCCGCATAAAATGCCTCAACATAGCCACCACCACCTGTAGAGACACCGTCATAATCACCCACATTACAGCGCAAAATACGCTTGTCGCCACTGCCCGACACTAAATCGAAAAGCCCCGAGCCGGGGTTTGGAATACCGCCCACACCACATTGGGCTGGCAACGACACCCACTGCATCCCTGCGGGCAAGGTGCTGACAACAGTCGTTGTGTTTGCATCGGCCCCACCGCCAGCCGCAAAGGGGCCAACAATGTTATAGGCAAATTGATACGTCACCTTGTCATTGGTGCGCACAATCGTATCAGGGTCAGCCGTTGTTGGGCCAATGCCTGAAGTATCACAATAGTCTTCGCCCGCAGTCCAACTGCTGGGCGATTGGGTGGCACAGTTGGCGGCTGGCGTGCTAAATGAGCCAGCGCCACTACGAAATGAATATACTTCCAAATTCAAGGTAGCAGCCTTTGCCACTTGTGGCGTGCTTAATACTGAAATAGGCAACCCCGATGCCAAAATAGCCAAAGTCAACAATGAACGCAACAAACGTTGCGACATTGGGGGCAATTTATTTGCTACCGTGCGCCCGTCTTGGGGAATTTGCCGCTGGGGAAATAATTTCATTTTTATAAAAAAATAAGAGTTCGCTTTGATCGACTAGGAGATTTAAACTAAATCTAAGCAATAAGTCATTTAATCTATTGCCAATAAAGATGACCCACTAGGTTCCATTAGTCATGGAAACAAGGGTCTAAAAAGCATTTTTTATGACAAGAGGGACACAAACGATATATTCCGTGAGGGGGAGTGTGAAGTAAAGATGTCATTGTCATTCAAGGTTGTAGATATCGCTTTGATGACAATAGTAATAGACAGATATCGCCTGAACTATCGGGAGAAACGCAAAAATGGGTCATTCTTTGGCCTGATTCGATATCACTCATTTAAATAGTTCATCCCAGCCATACTCTTGGTTGCTATAACCCTGCAACAACATTTGCATAATAAAATTAATATAATTTATGCAATTAACTTGTTTTCATTCAATAGTCTTACTGCTAATCAGCCTAGAGATTGATTCATTCCAAGACATTTTTTTTAAGCCATATTCAAATTATTTTCGATTTCAAATCTCATTACACTCTGAGCACTTCAAACAAGCGAGCGCAATAAAAATAATGGAAAAACTACTATAATCAAATTTCTAAGTTTTCTGCATTCATCGAATATCCATCGAAGCTCACAATGAAAACACTGTGTCGTTTAGCCATTTTGCCCGCCCTCATCGTCTGCCAGTTTTATGGCTATTTAACCCACTCACAACCCACCGCGGCCAAACCAAACAAACAAGCCGAAGGGCCAAGCGTTATTTCACTGCCCCTCATCCGCCATTCTGGCAGTCCGATCATCCAACGCACCGCCATCGAAAATATCATCGGCGCCGAAGTGAGCTTGTTTGACGATATTTATTCATCGGCTATTGGGGCAACTCAAACCCGTTGGATGCGCAGCAATGCCTTAGCATTTTTGTGGGATGAAATTGAAGCAGTAGAAGGCGTGCGCAACTGGGGTGTGCCTAGCGTGAGGCAGATCGAGCAGCAATTATTGCAAGCCGCCAAACAAAATTACAAGGTGATTAAAATTGTGCGTGGCACGCCCGAGTGGGCACGGCGTGACCCCGGCCAAGGCGCAACCTGTGGGCCAATTCACCCCAATAAACTTCCAGCCTTCGCAAAATTTATCAAAGAATTGGTGGCGCGTTATAGCGCCCCACCCTACAACATCAAATATTGGGAGATCGGCAATGAACCTGATGCACCCGCTCACGATGGCAATGAAGTATTTGGCTGTTGGGGCAACCCCGCCGATAAATATGGCGGCGGGCGCGATTATGCGCAGATGTTGAAAGTGGTTTACCCGGCCGTCAAAGCTGGGTCACCCAATGCGATTGTGGTCATGGGGGGATTGGTACTCGATTGCAGCCCCACCTTCACCAATCTCGACTGTGCGCCATCACGCTTTTTAGAAGGCATTCTGGAAGGTGGCGGTGGTGGCTCATTCGACATCGCCAATATTCATGCCTACGATTATTGGGGCGGCAGCAATGAATATAGCAACCGCAACTGGGCCAGTTTTTCATATAGCACCGGCCCCTCATTAATTGCAAAAACCAATTATGTGCGCGACATTCTCAGCCAATATGGGCTAGGCAACAAGCCCATTATCAATACCGAGTTTGCGCTATTATGTTGGCAATGCGAAAATTCACCGCCCGGTTTCGAGCAAGCCAAGGCCATTTATTTGGCGCAAGCCAATGTGGCGGCTTTGTCAAAAGGCTTGCTGGCTAATATTTGGTATAGCGTGCCGGGCTGGGTCAACTATCAAACCCAACTGATCGAGCTTGATGGCCGCCCCAATTTGGCCTATCGGGCGCTAAAATTTAGCGCCGAACAATTATCGGGTGTGTCTTATGTGGGCGAAGAAACCAGCAACCGTTTTGTAAGGGCCTATATTCTTAACCGCAAGGGCGCACAAACATGGGTGGTGTGGGCCTTAGGGGTCGAACAAAATGCCATCAATTTGCCATCTATGCCCAGTGCTGTATTTGATATGTATGGCACGCCCTTGCAAGCGGCCCGCAGTTTGCGTGTGACCGAAAAACCCATTTACATTCATTTTGCCCCCGGTCAAGGGGCAATACAACCTTAATCTATTTGGGGCTTTGACCTATTGTGCTAATGTTGCTGCGCACAGTTGCCACTTCATCATCACCCACCAGCTTCAATTCGGGTGTGGCCAATTTCTCTTGGCGTTGTAAATAACGTTCTAATAATTCAGCCGTAGCACGGGTATTGTGTTCAGTATCAATTTGCAAATAAATTTGTTCGCTGGCTGCAAAAAAAATAATAAAGTAAAAGAACCCCAACAGCAACATGGTTAGCCCAGCCCCCGACCCAGCAATAATGTTGAGTGTGCCCGGCTCAATATTGGTCGGCACATTGTTTAACGGCAATAACACCCCAAAACTGCCCATTAAGCCAGCCGCAATAAAGCCAATACCGCCTAAAACACTCAAGATAAGCGTCAACCACGCCATTACCTTTAAAAAAGTGGCAATAAATCTTAAAGTGCGATATCGTTTTTTGATCATAATTTATTATCCCTCATCTATCTTCATGTATTTTAGATCTTTTGGGTCGATTTTAAAGGCCATAAGCCCCAAAACATTGTCGTGATGCGCAAGGCATATAACCAGTATAATCACGCCCGATGGACGGTATGAATTATGCACTCATTGTGCTCTTTACAGCAATGGCCTTGGTTTTGTTTTTGGTGTGGTTTTTGGTGGCTGTGCCCCAGCGACGCTCACGGCAAACCCAAGAACAAGTGGTCGCTGAACTCGAAGTTGGTGAAGAAATTGTAACAGTTGGCGGCTTAATTGGCAAACTCACCTATATCGATCGTGCGAAAGATCTCGCCAAGATCGAAATCGCCAAGGGTATTGAAGTTCGCATCATCCCCGCTGCCATCAGCCACCCCCTCGATATCATGGCCCGTATCAAACGCGCCGAAAAACAACAAAGCAAGAAGTGAAAAGTGAAAAGTGAAAAGTGAAAAGGAGTTCAATTCTTTGCACTTTGCACTTTGCACTTTGCACTTTGCACTCCAGTCTTGAGATTCGACATTTTCACCCTTTTCCCGGGCATGTTTCAAGGGCCTTTCGCCGAAAGCATTATTCATAATGCGATGGACGAACAGTTGCTATCGATTCACATCCACAACATCCGCGACTACACCACCGACAAACATCATGTCACCGACGACTATGCATATGGCGGGGGCGGGGGCATGGTGATGAAGCCAGACCCTATTTTTACAGCGGTAGAAAGTGTGTTGGGGCTAACCAAGAGCCAAGATTCAAGAATCCAGAATGCAGACTCGACGGTTCAAGACTTAGCACTCAACACTCAACTTCCCTCACTCAGCACGCCTATCATCCTGATGTCACCTGCAGGGCGACGATTTAACCATGAAATGGCGAAGGAATTGGCTAAGCATGAACGCATTGCGCTCATTTGTGGGCATTATGAAGGGGTAGATGAGCGGGTGCGTGAGCACCTATGCACCGATGCCATCAGCATCGGCGATTATGTGCTAACTGGGGGCGAATTGCCCGCAATGGTGATTGTCGACGCAGTGGCACGCCAAATCCCCAAGGTGCTGCCCGAATTTGCGCCGCTGAATGAATCACACGCCAATGGCTTATTAGAATACCCGCACTACACCCGCCCACCCGAATTTCGGGGCTGGCGTGTGCCAGATATCTTGCTCAGCGGTCATCATGCTAAGATCGAAAAATGGCGACAGCAACAATCTGAATTGCGCACCCGTGCGGCAAATAGTCAAGAGTTAATAGTTGAGGGTTGAGAGTATCTTGCTGATTACTCTCAACCCTCAACTCTCAACTACTGTTGATCTGGCTTCTTTTCGTCTTCGCCGCGCAGCCCAGTTCGGAATTCGCGGATGCTCTTGCCTAATTCACCGCCGATTTTGCCGATGCGGCCCACGCCGAACAACAAAATGACAATGACAAGCACGATAACGATCTCAGTTGGTCCAACACTCATTTTTATTTCTCCTTCTCGTGATTAAGGGTATTCTACTCCCTTTAACAAAACACCTTTTTACTTTACTTTGCTTGCCAAATCTGGGTCATTTGGGTCAACAATTGGTTCGCCGCCCAAAGGAATTAATTCAGCATTTTTAAACAAACTGCCACAGCTAAACAACACCACACTTTCTTCTGGCTTAAGGAATCCATCATCCATCAAATGTTTGTAAGCCGCATAGGTCGCCGCGCCTTCGGGCGAGGCAAACACCCCTTCGGCCTTTGAAACTTCGCGCATCGCGATGCGAATCTCATCATCTGTCACGCTTAAGGCCTTGCCACCGCTGGCGCGAATGGCATCGAGCATGATGTAATCGCCGATGGCAATAGGCACACGCAAGCCTGCCGCAATGGTATCAGCATTCTGAAACAAATCGGCATGACGTTTGCCTTCGTTATAGGCTTTCACAATCGGCGCACAGCCTTCCGATTGCACACTAATCATCTTGGGGCGTTTGCTGCCAATCCAGCCCATTTTCTCTAGCTCATCAAAGGCCTTCCACATGCCCACAATCCCTGTGCCACCGCCAGTCGGGTAAATCACGGCATCCGGCAATTCCCAATTAAACTGCTCGGCCAACTCTAAGCCCATTGTCTTTTTGCCCTCTTGCCGATAGGGTTCTTTGAGTGTGCTGACATCAAACCAGCCGCGATCGGGTGATAAGGTGCGCACAATCTTGCCGCAGTCGTTAATTAAGCCCTTCACCAAATACACATTTGCACCATACATCATGCCTTCTTTACGCATCATGTCGGGCACATCTTGTGGCATAAACACATAAATGCTCATGCCAGCCCGTGCCCCATAGGCCGAAAGAGCACTGGCCGCATTGCCAGCCGAGGGCGCACCGATGGCTTTGGCCCCCAATTCTTTGGCCTTACTCACGGCGGCGCTCATGCCCCGCGCCTTAAAACTACCGGTCGGGTTCAACCCTTCTTCTTTTAGAAATAATTTTTGAGCGCCCCATTTTTGGCCCAAACGCAAGGCGGGCAACAATGGCGTGCCACCTTCGCCCAGTGTCACCACATTTTCAGGGTTACGCACGGGCATAATTTCAAACCATTTCCACATATTTTGCGGGCGGCGCAAAATCACATCTTTGTTAAGGTCTTTTTTAGCACTTTCAAGGTCATATTGCGCCAGCAACACTTTGCCACAGGCGGCACAAGTCGTTTGCAACACCTCGGCAGAGCATTCTTTGCCACAATACGAACATTTAAGATTCACAAGGTAACTTTTCATAGAGGAGGCTATTATCAAGGATAAAGGATGAAGGATGAAGGATGAAAAATAAATTTCATCCTTCATCCTTTATCCTTTATCCTTCTTCCTTCTTCCTTCTTCTTTATAATTCCAACATGAAAATCGTCATTATCAGCGGCGGCTCAAAAGGCCTTGGGCTGGCACTTTGCCAACAATATCTTGCCAATGGGTATCAGGCCTTTGAATTTTCGCGCAGCGCTACGCACCCATTTTCGGTTCAATGTGATTTTGCCCAGCCAGAAACAGCGCTGGCACAAATGACAGCCACATTTGCCGAACTAAGCCGCACCAGCTACGACGAAATTGTTATCATCAATAACGCCGCCTTGCTTGGCCCCATCGGCCCCAGCGCCCGCAAAGCGCCCACCGATTTAATAACGCACCTTAATGTCAATATCACTAGCGCCATTTTGTTTTTAAGCCAAGCCATTAGCGCATTTCAGGCCCACACCTGCCCCAAAATCATCGCCAATATTTCGTCGGGGGCAGCCATCAAAAACATCTCAGGCTGGTCGCTCTATTGCGCCTCAAAAGCTGGGCTAGAGCATTACATTCGCACCGTTGCCATCGAGCAAAATGAACAAGCGCAGCCATTCACCGCCATCAACATCGACCCTGATCTGATCGACACCGATATGCAGGCCGGCATTCGCCAAGCCAGCCGCGCCGATTTTCCGGCACTCGATCGTTTCATTCAGCGCAAAGAAAATGGCATCTTGCGCCCGCCCGCCCAAGTCGCTGCCGCCGTCATCCGCATCATCAGCAGCCCTATTGCAAATGGGGCGCGTTACGACATCACCGATTTTGTATAATCACAGCGTTTCTGCATGTCAACAGATTACGATTCCCCTTGAAAAAAAGACACACCACCGAACGTATTGGCTTAATCATGCGCTTGCTAGAACGTCTGATCGGCCCTGTCGATGCAAATACCCGCGAAGCAATCGAACGCCTAAGCGCCAATCAACAATTACAATTGGCAGAAGACTTACTTGCCTTTAAACAACCAAGCGATTTACACATGTGGTTAAAGTTATTCGGCATATCGCCATAGCCATGCTGATGACCACCGATGTCAGTATCTGCTTGGGTAAGGCAGATACTGACATCGGCGCAAACCCTATTATTTCACCGCTAACCCCAACGCGGCATGGGCCGCCGCCAAACGTGCCACCGGCACGCGGAATGGTGAACAACTGACATAATTGAGGCCCGCCCGATAACAGAACGCCACCGACGACGGCTCACCGCCATGCTCGCCACAGATGCCAACCTCAAGGTTAGGGCGTGCCATACGACCCTGATTAACCGCTAACTCGATCAACTGCCCCACCCCGTCTTGATCTAATTTCTGGAACGGGTTACTCGGCAAAATACCTTCTTCGACATATTTGAGCAAAAAGTCTTTTTCGGCATCGTCACGCGAATACCCATAAGTCATTTGCGTTAAATCGTTGGTGCCAAAACTAAAGAAGGTCGCCACTTCGGCAATGGCTTTCGCGGTCAATGCCGCCCGTGGCACTTCGATCATGGTACCAAATTTATATTTCACCTGCACATTTTGCTCGACCATCACTTTTTGGGCAATGACTTCTAGGCCGGGCTGCACCCGTTTCAACTCATTCACATGCCCAGTCAATGGAATCATCACTTCGGGCATCGGCTCAAAGCCTTGTCGCTTGGCAGCGCAAGCCGCCTCAAAAATAGCCCGCACCTGCATATCGATCAACCCCGGCAACATAATGCCCAAACGAATACCGCGCAGCCCCATCATGGGGTTTTGCTCGTGCATTTTGTGCACCGAGGTCAACATTCCTTCTTTGCGCTCAAGCTCATGTAGCTCAGACACATTTAACGCAGTGTAATTGCGCTTGGTGTGCAATTCGGTCACCCGCTCGATCAAATCTTCTTGCGATGGCAAAAATTCATGCAAAGGCGGGTCAATCAGACGAATAATCACGGGCAAACCTGTCATCGCCTTAAAAATGCCTTCAAAATCGGCCCGCTGAAACGGCAATAACGCATCCAGCGCCGCTTGCCGCTCAACATCATTTGCCGCCAAAATCATACGTTGCACAATTGGCAAACGCACTTCTTCAAAAAACATATGCTCGGTGCGGCACAACCCAATACCGTGTGCGCCAAATGCCCGCGCCCGCTCGGCATCTTTCGGGTAATCAGCATTCGCCCACACTTGCAGCCCCCGCGTTGCGCGGCCTTTCACATCGGTGCGGGTTTTACGCGCCGATATTTCATCGGCCCAACCCAACAATGTCACTAAATCGGGCTGATCTTCATACTTCGGCGCTACCATCGGAATCGCCCCGATCATGGCTTCGCCTTTTGCGCCATCAATCGAAACCATATCGCCCTCGTTTAGCGTATGCACCCCGCTACTCACGGTGCGAGCCACCAAATCGATTTGCAGCGCATCGGCCCCGCATACTGCCGGAATGCCAAATTGACGCGCAACGACAGCCGCGTGCGAAGTCGCACCGCCGCGTGCCGTCAAAATACCTTTGGCCGCCACCATACCATGCACATCGTCGGGTTTGGTTTCGGGGCGCAACAAAATAACCGCTTTGCCAGCCTTGCCCCACGCCTCAGCCAAATCGGCATCAAAAGCCAATACCCCCACCGCCGCCCCGGGCGATGCGTTTACGCCGGTTGCCAACAATCGGCCTTCTTTCTTGGCAGTTTTACGCGCCTCATCATCAAATTGGGGGTGCAACAAAAAGTCAACATCGGCTGGGGTAACTCGTTGCACCGCCTCCTCTTTGGTAATCAAACGCGACTTTGCCATATCAACCGCAATTTTGATGGCCGATTTAGCGGTGCGCTTGCCATTACGCGTCTGCAACATCCACAATTTGCCGCGCTCAATCGTAAATTCAACATCTTGCATATTACGGTAGTGCTTTTCCAGCATATCCGTAATTTTCATAAATTCCTTATACGTTTTGGGCATGGCTTGGGCCAGCTCGGCAATGGGTATAGGCGTACGCACACCAGCCACCACATCTTCGCCTTGGGCGTTCACCAAATACTCACCCATCATCACTTTTTCGCCGGTCGATGGGTTGCGCGTAAAGGCTACGCCTGTCGCGCAGTCATCGCCCATATTGCCAAATACCATCGTAGTAATGTTGACAGCGGTCGGCAACGTGCTCTTCCAACCCATCGTCTTGGCATAAGTGCGGGCCTTGTGGCCTGTGGCGCTGCGAAAAACCGCCATCACACATTCGTGCAACTGCGTCATCACATCTTGCGGAAACGGCTTGCCAGTCTCTTGCAAAATCACGGCCTGATAGGTGGTTGCCAACGCTTTCAAATCATCGGCGCTCAAGTCAGTGTCGGCCTTTACACCTCTGGCGTGTTTTAATTGATCCATCGGCGCATCAAATTTTTCGTCATCAATATCCAGCACCGTGCTGCCAAACATCATCAATAAACGCCGGTATGAGTCATAAGCAAAACGCGCATTGGTCAGCGCCGCCACAATCGGCAAATTGGCCTCGGTCAAGCCAACATTTAACACCGTTTCCATCATCCCCGGCATCGATTCACGCGCCCCCGATCGCACCGACACCAACAATGGCATCACGCCCGGTGTCGCATTGCCAAAAACTTTGCCGGTTTGTTGCTCAACCACTTTAAGCGCCGTTAAAGCCTGCTGCCAAACGACATCTGGAATCTGATTACCAGCAGACACAAAGGCATCGCAAGCCTCGGTGCTAATGACAAAGCCCGGCGGCACAGGTAGCCCAGCACGCGTCATATCAAACAACCCAGCGCCCTTCCCACCTAATAATTCGCGGGTTTCGTTCCATGTTTTGGCGCGTTTTTCTACGCTATTCCTATCGCTAAACAAATACACCCATTGGCGATTGTCATTCTTTGTTACGGTTAATCCAGTCTTTGTGGTCATCGCGAAATCCTTCTTTCTAGGCTTTCGCATCCCAAATGAGCACGCGCCAGCCCAGACATTGAGCACAACACATCGGCTAAGACAAAAATAACCACCCAAACCCCAGAGATTTGCGCTATTTCTATGCTCGCCGCGTGTAATTTACATTTTGGCTACTATTGTCTGATGCAGCCCGCCAAAATACCTTAGCCAAATAGATAAACTGCTTCGGCCAAGTGGCTAGCGCATTTAAGCTTGTTGCAGCTTTTTTAAGTTGACGAAAGCCAGTTCGACGAATAAACTATATCTTATCGAGCGACAAATACGGCACACACTACTCGCAAGAGGGTGCTTCAGTTAAACGGCTGAACACCACGATCAAATGATTTCCCGTATTTTGGTGTAAGCCTCATAACAAAAAAGAGCGAACTAGATTCGCTCTTTTTTGTTTTAATGTGATGGGGTTTTGCAAAGTAAAGCCTCAGATTTTAAGCTTATTGCGGCTTTTTTAAGTTGACAAAATACATAACATTCAATACACTATATCAAACAGAGCAACAAATACAGCACACATTACCCGAGAGGGGTGCTCCAGCCAGTCGTTGGACACCACACTAATACGATTTCCTGTATTTTGATATAAGTCTCACCATAAAAAAACGAGCAACCATTCGGTTGCTCGTTTTTTTTAATGAGTGAATGGGTGAATGACGGAATGAGTGAATAATTTAGTTGAGAGTTGAGAGTTGAGAAAAATCCTTAATCCCCAATCCCCAATCACGCATTCACCCACTCACTCATTCACTCATTTTTAAAACCAGCGCCACGCCATGCCCAACCCCAACGCACAACGTAATGAGGCCATAGGGCGAAGTGGCAATGCCAGCAGCGTGGCGACGTTTCATCTCATGCACCATCGTGGCAACCAAACGCGCCCCAGAGCAGCCAAGCGGATGCCCCAACGCAATCGCCCCGCCATTGATATTAGTGCGATCCATCGGCAAACCCAACCCATCGATCACGGCCAAGGCCTGCACCGCAAATGCCTCATTCAGCTCGATCAAATCAAGGTCTTTCACCTCGATACCCGCCCGCTGCAAGGCCTTGCGCGAAGCCGGAATCGGCCCCAAGCCCATCGTGCGCGGGTCTACCCCTGCCGAAGCCGCGCTGACAATACGGGCCAGTGGCTTATAACCCAACTCACGGGCCTTGTTTTCATTCATCAGCAACACCGCCGCCGCGCCATCGTTTACACCGCTGGCATTGCCTGCCGTCACTGTGCCGCCCTGGCGAAAAGCCGGTTGCAAGGCTGACAATTTTTCGAGGCTGGTGCTCAATTCCCAGCGCCCATCGCTGGCCTTTTTCATCTGCGGATGCTCGTCGGTATCGACCACAATTGGGTCGCCTTTACGCTGGGGTAATACCACCGGCACGATTTCATCTTTAAAGCGCCCAGCATTGATGGCTGCAATCGCCCGTCGTTGGCTTTCGAGCGAAAATTCGTCTTGGCGCTGACGTGAAATGTGGGTTTGATCAAAAATGTTCTCAGCCGTTTCCCCCATACCCTCCAGCGGAAATAGCTTTTGCATTTTGGGGTTGGGGAAGCGCCAGCCGATGGTGGTATCGTAAATTTGCGCCTCGCGTGAGAAAGCGGCCTCGGCCTTGCCCATGACAAATGGGGCGCGGCTCATGCTCTCGACCCCGCCAGCGATATAAATATCGCCCTCGTTGGCGTTGATGGCGCGATAGGCGGTAATTACCGCATCGAGGCCGCTAGCGCACAGGCGATTCACCGTAAGCCCAGCCACATGATTCGGAAAACCCGCCAACAATAGCGCCATTCGCGCCACATTGCGGTTGTCTTCACCGGCTTGATTACTGTTGCCCAACACCACTTCTTCAACCAGCGCTGGGTCAAGTTTGTTGCGTTCGCAAATTGCCTTCAGCGGTATTGCTGCCAAATCATCGGGGCGCACTTTGCTCAGTGCGCCGCCATATCGCCCAATCGGCGTTCGCACGCCGTCAATAATGACTGTATTCATAGGTAAAGTGGAAAGTGGAAAGTAAAAAGTTGGATAGTAGCAGGTAGCAGGTTGCAGGTTGCAAGTAGCAAGTGGCAAGTTTAAAATTTAATTTTTACCTGCCACCTGCTACTTGCCACCCGATCCTTGCCCCGCCACTACTTCCTCCGATCAAACACCCGCTTGAGTTTGCCGCCTTCGCTGCGGGGGGCTTGGCCGGGGGCCAACAACGTCACCTCGGCGTTGATACCGAGCACTTCGTGCAAGGCCTTGCGGGCGCGGGCACGCAAATGCCGCACCGCATCGTCATTGGCATCGGCAAAACGCGCCTCGCCCAAATCGCGGTAAAACCCATCTTGCACCTCAATCTGCACTTCAATTGCATCTAAATGCCCCTCGCGGGTGACAACAAGCGCGTAATGTGGCGCAAAATGGGCTTGCCCAACCAATGCCGCCTCGACCTGTGATGGGAACACATTAACCCCGCGAATGATCAACATATCATCGGTGCGGCCCAAAATGCGGCTCATACGGGCATGAGTGCGACCACAAATACACTTTTCGCGGTTTAGGCTACACAAATCGCCGGTGCGATACCGTAATAGCGGCATGGCTTCTTTGGTCAAAGTAGTAAATACAATCTCACCCACCTCACCATCGGCCACCGGTTCGCCTGTGGCTGGGTTGAGTATCTCGGTCAAGAAATGATCTTCGGCGATGTGCATCCCCGCCTTGGCCTCGACACACTCATTCGACACGCCCGGCCCAATAATTTCGCTCAAACCATAAATATTGACGGCGTGTGTGCCCAATTTAGCCTCTAGCTCAGTTCGCATCTCCTCCGTCCACGGCTCGGCCCCCAAAATAAAGGTGCGCACTTTCAGCGATTTCGGGTCGATGCCAGCCCGCAAAATCTCATCAGCCAAAGTCAGGGCATAGCTCGGCGTGCAAGCCATAACGGCGGTCTGAAAATCTTGCAACAACATAATTTGGCGGGCCGTGTTGCCCCCGCTGATGGGAATCACCGTGCAACCAAAGCGCTCTGCGCCATAGTGCATCCCCAATCCACCCGTAAACAAACCATAACCATAGGCATTTTGAAACATCTCACCCGGCTTGGCCCCGCTCATGGCAAAACAACGGGCGCATACCTCAGCCCACATCTCAATATCGTTTTGGGTATAACCTACCACCGTCGGCTTGCCGGTGGTGCCACTGCTGGCGTGCACCCGCGTCACTTGGTCCATTGGCACCGCAAACAAGCCAAATGGGTAATTGTCGCGCAGGTCGCTCTTCTTGGTGAATGGCAACTTGTGCAAATCGTGAATACCGCTAATATCCGATGGTTTAAGGCCTGCCGCATCCATGCGCTGACGATACATCGGCACCCGCGCATAAACATAATCGGCCAATTTCTGCAAACGCTCACTTTGCAGTTTTTCTAATGCCGAACGTGGCATCGTTTCAATTTCAGGGTTCCAAATCATGTTTCCTCTTATTTTTTATGTCAAGAAATTAAAAATTACTTGATTAAACAGTGCCGCCCCGCGCGTCGGCGCACCATGCGCAATACCCGGTAAAATCGCCAACTGCGCCCTGGGCAAAGCGCGATAGAGCTTGATTGTTTGATCGAGCGGAATCACGGGGTCGCGGTCGCCCCCGACTACCAACACTGGGCAAGTAATGGTCGTCAGATCGGCGGCGGCAAAATTTGGGCGTTGGCGGTCTTCAGTCTCCCACCAACCCAACAACGTGGCAGGGTCGGTGTGTTTGTGAAATTGGCTCATGTGCGCCCACCAACCCGGCTGCTCGGCCTGCATCCGCGTCGGGTTCCAAAAACCGCTGTCAAGCCGCGCTTGGTCGCGCTCCAAATTATTGCTCACCAACACCAATTTGCGCAACAAAGCCGTGTGCCGCAGCGCAAAAAATAGGGCTGTGCTGCCCCCACCGCTAAAACCACATACCGATACGTGTTTGGGCAAGGCCAACCCCAAACACACTAATAATTCGGCCACATCATCGGCCATCTCACGCAAATCGAGGCGTTGCGAGGGATTATCACTTTGCCCATGCCCACGCATATCTAACCCAATCACATAATATTTCTGGCTAAATACGGCAATCTGTTTGTTCCAAGCCGTGCGAAAGGTATCGGTGGCACCGTGCAACAATACCAGCGGCGGGGCCGATGCCTCACCATGCACTTCGTAATACAAATTCACCGCTGACAGTTTGGCGTAGGGCATGAACAAACGCAATTATAGCCGCGCATTGCCAGAGCGCCGTCATCGGAGCGCCGTCATCGGAGCGCCGTCATCGGAGCGCCAGCATCCTGCTGGCGCTTTGTGTCACCCATAACGCCCTTTTAACGTTAGTCGCAGCGCCGTCAGGGATGACGGCGCTGCGACTATGCACGGCTCAAACCTTCGGCTGATTTTTATCATGGCAACATCAGTCTTTGGTCGGGCGATTAACGACCTTGGCGGGCACAAAACAGCCTGCAACAGCCAAAACGAACACCCCAAACAGCCCTTATTTTTAGCCACACACCACCTTTGCCTCAAAACAAACCCCACCGCCAACCCTCAGCCTATCGATGTAAGACCCTCTCGCGATATCTGCAACAACCTTACACCATTTTCCTAGATATAAACATAGACTATAGGCAGGAGATTAAACCATGTCACACATTGCCGTTTTACTTGCTACATCATTACTTTTAACCAACCTACCTATTAACGAAACAACCCTGAATGGCCCGCCAAGCCCACCATCCCACACAATCCATTTTTCGGGGCATGAATGGGAGGTAACAGATGGTTTGGGCGCGCCCCATGCCAGCGATTGGAGCAAGCAAAATGTTTGGGTCGATGATCAAGGTCGCTTGCACCTGAAATTAACCTTTAAAGATGGAAAATGGCGTGGGGCGCAAATAATGACCAAACAAAAACTAGGCTTTGGCAGCTATGAGTTTCAGGTCACTGGCCCACTCGATCGGCTAGACCCCAATGTAGTATTTGGCATTTTTAACTACGAAGGCCACAGCCAAACCTCATTCGCCACCAACGAAATCGATATTGAATTTGGCAAATGGGGCTATGAGACGGTGCAACCCGGCAGCTATACCATTTGGCCCAGCACCGCCAGCCAAAGAAACCGCACCAAGCCATTTTCATTTAAACTGAAAAGCCTCGACAGCACCCACCGTTTCCGTTGGTCGCGGCGTTTTGTCTATTACCAAAGTATGCAAGGGCATCGCAGCGACAGCCGCGAACAGTTTGCAAGCTGGTGGTTTCAACCCAGCGCCGGAACCGTGCAAACGCTCATTCCACAACAACCGCTTAATCTCTATATCAACCTATGGGCCTACAAAGGCCGCCCGCCCAAAAACGGCAAAGAATGCGAGATCATCATCAAAAAATTCACCTTCACGCCGGGGGGGTGAGTGGAAAGTGGAAAGTGCAAAGTGCAAAGTGCAAAGTCCTAAGTAGCGGCACGCCCTTCTAAACTCAGCACTTTCCACTTTCCACTTTCCACTTTCTACTTTCCACTTTGCACTTAAAAGAACATCGGTGTCATTTGTTGGGCTTCGACAAGGGCTTGCATTTGCGCGGTGCTGGGGGCGGGCAATGCGCCATTGGTGAAGCGCTCGGCGGCAGACAGCACTTTGGGCAAAAGCGCAATATCGCCAGCAGTGTTGAGGAAAATACCTGGGCGCGACAAGGCCCAAGCCACCGCCAAATCGATATCGGCCTGCGCCGTGAGCGGCTCATACCATGTGGCATGGCTGCGGGTGTCGCCGGTATAGCGGCGGCGCGTGATGCTCTTGATGGTCTGCACGGCGGCGTTGCTGCGTTGGCAGGCCGCCACCACCTGCTCAAACCCCATCGCATACACCGGGTTTTGCATCATTAAATAGTTATAAGGCAACAGCACCGAGTCGAAATCGAAGGCCGCAAGGCTGCGCTCGTGCATCCCCGCCACGCGCACCTCGTGCCCAGTAACGCCGATGAAACGCACCAAGCCCTGCGCCTTGGCCTCGAGACACGCCTCTAACGCCCCGCCCGGCCCCATCGCCACTTGCCAATCGTCTGGATTGTTCAGGTTGTGCAACTGAATCAAATCAACCTGATCGGTTTGCAAGCGGTCGAGCGAACGGCGAAACTCATCCCACGCCGCGCCCTTGCGGCGTTCGCCAGTCTTGGTCGCCAGAAAAAAGTAATTGCGATAGCGCTTCATCCACGGCCCCAGCCGCAATTCAGAATCGCCATAACTGGCGGCGGTGTCAATGTGATTGACCCCGTGCGACATCAGCAAATCCATCGTGGTGTCGGCTTCGGTTTGGCTCACTTTGCCAAACGCCGCCGCGCCAAACAGGGTTCGGGTGCTCAGGTGGCCGGTGCGGCCAAAGGGTTGGGTTTTGATCATGGCTTATAGATGAGGGGGTGACAAGGTGACAAGGTGACAGGGTGACAGGGTAACAGAGCTAAGATTTAGCAATCTGTCCTTGAGTAATATTGTAGCAGTTCTCAGAAAATATTGCGCCACGCTCACCCTGTCACCTTGTCACCCCCTCACCCCCTCACTCCGTCCCGCCACGATGGGCGCATACGCAGGACGACGGCGCGAAGTCGGTCGAGCTTGTCACGACGTGCACAATATTCGATGAGTTTGCGCACCAATTCGGGGCGGGTGGCGGCGTTGCCGACCACGTTTTCGCGCTCGATGCCAAGCTCGAAGCATAAATCGGACAATTCGTCCAAGCTAAATTTGTCGTTGAGCACTTTGTGCAGATCATCCCACGACGAGAGGTCGGGGGAGGCAAACACGTCGTCAATGAGTTTACGCACATCGGCATCGCTCCCAATCGGGCACGGGATGCTACGTCGCCCACGTTTGTGATGATTTTGCAATTCTGAATATTTCCACAAATGCTTTTGCTCATCGGGGTTGCTCGCGCATTCTCTGCAACTGCACGGGGTGAATAGATCTACCTTGAGCGGGGCGTGGGGCTTGCTATAGCCAGCGTTGATGTCGTCGAGGCGGTCACGCACCACCTCCCACAAGGCCCGCCGGTTGGGGCCGCGCACCCGCACGGTGATCTTGCGTTGCCCATAATGCTCGATCACCTGCGCCTGCGTCGCCTCCTTCGCCCCAGCGCCGCGATCTTGCACCACCACGCCGCTTTTCCACACCAGCCATTGCTCGCCGTGCTTAACAATGCGCTCATGCAGGTCTACGATAAAGCGCGTGATGATGCCTTTGGGCATAAAATTTTCATAGCGATACTCCACCCACAAGTTGTCGTCGTTGCCCCAAGGGTAGGCCGGGGATGAAGCGGGCAGCAATTGCGGCGCAATATAGCGCTGGGGCGTGCCTGCTTGGGCCGCCACTGGGATGGGATAACACAACTTGAAGCGCGTCATCAAACGCAACACCGTATCGTGGTGCTCCTCATACCTCACCTCGGTCAGCACCCGCGCGACATCACTCAGCCCAAAACGCCCTAGATTTCGCTGCACCGTCGCATCGTCTAACACGCGATACACGGCTTGGGTGGCCCATTCGGGCTGCAAAATCACGGTGTGATTCAACACCTCATCGGCGCGAAAATGCAGACAAATACCCAGATCGTGCAAATAATCGCTCAGGTCGTCGCGGTCTTGTTTGCGCTCAATGCCGTGCTGCTTGCACAAGTCTTTAAACTCATGATAGGTGAGCGAGGCTCGCTGGCTTTGCAATTGCTCAATAGCGTCGCGCACCGGCTTCCATTTGCGCGAAATGGGCTGCCCGACATGCGGCAACCCGCACACATGCTGTTGAATCTGGCGTGCCAAAGCCAACAAGTGGCGTTGGTCGGGCGTGGCAAGGTCAAGCTCAAGCGGCCCCAGCAATTTAAACTCAGCCCGAAAGGCGTTGACATTCAGTTGCGCCTTGCGCCCACCGCGTTCGTTATTCACAATCAGCACCGGGCTGCCGCCGCCCAGCGTATGAGCCACACTCAGCCAATAATAATAGTCGGTGTCTTCTTTGCGTTGGTCGGCCACCAGCACATAAAGCGAACGGGTGCTGAGGAAAAACTGATGGGTGGCGTGGTAAATCTCTTGCCCACCAAAATCCCAAATATTCAGCCGAAATTCGGCCCCAGTGTCGGTTCCGTCCTGCGCTGGCATGGGGAATTTCCAGCGCGTCACCTCGATGCCGTGCGTGCTAATTTCGGCGGGGTCGGCGACATAATCGGGCTGCATCAGGCGCTTGCGCAAGGTGGTCTTGCCCGCCCCACCCTCACCCAAAATGAGCAATTTGGCCTCGTATGACATGGCAATACCCTCGCGTTTGAGTCGGGTGTGATGTTCACGCATCGCTTCTAATCCTTTATTCACCACTTCGGGCGGATAGTCGTCCAGCGGGTTGTTGCGCATGAATGCGCCCGTGTAGGGATCACGCAAATTTTTAATGTCAAATATACTTTCAGGCGCTTCGTGGATTTGGTTATCACCTAAATCTAGGTGCTCCAAATTCATCAACTGCACGATCTCCGCTGGCACGCTACTCAATTGGTTACTACTCAAATCCACCCTAGTCAAATTCGCTAATTTCCCAATCTCTGAGGGAACATAACTCAATTGATTTCCACTCAAATCCAAAGCTCTCAAATTTACCAATTGTTTAACCTCCAAAGGCACACTACTTAATTGGTTGAGGCTCAAATCTAACACTGTCAGATTCATTAACTGAAAAATCTCTACTGGGACTCTAGTTAGTTGGTTGCGTCTCAAATCTAACATAGTCAAATTCACTAATTGGCGAATCTCATTAGGTACAGAACTTAGCAAATTGCTACTCAAATACAACACCAACAAATTCACCAACCGCCCAATCTCCATAGGCATATGACTCAATAAATTATGACTTATATCCAGCCCTGTTAAATTCCCTAATTGTCCAATCTCCGGCGGCAAGTCATGAAGTTGATTCCTACTCAAATATAGCCAAGACAAATTTACTAATTGTCCAATCTCTGATGGCACTACACTAAGTTGATTGCTACCTAAATCCAGTCCAGTCAAATTCACCAATTGTCCAATCTCTGGAAAAACATAACTTAATTGGTTACTACTCAGATCTAACCCACTAATATTCGGCAAATGTACAAGTGCTTGGATTTGGCGTTCGATACTATCATTATCTCCATTTAATTCAAGCCCTAATCGACAAACATGTTCAAGTTGAACGAGCAAATTTAAATCTTTCTCATGTAGGGTTAACCATACTCTTTCTAGACCTTGCCATTCAAATAGTATTTCTGGGATTGTCTCAAATCTATTATCTCGTAAATCAAGCTTCTCGAGTTTAGGCAATTGCATTAGCCATGCAGGTAAAGTTTGCAATTGGTTATGATCTAAATCAAGCACAACTAACTCATGCAACTCAGCAATTTCTTCAGGAACTCGTTGTAAACCCGCATATGGCAGTTTCAAACTTGTAGCGTTCTCTTGCTTGGCTCGGCGTATCCGCTCCAACACGTGTGGGGGTGTTTGGCTCATATGACTATTATCGCCGTTTGCCTATCCAAGCTGGGCGCAAAATGGCACAACAACGAGCCACTTTTTTATCTGCATCTCAAATGACATCTTTTGCTATACTTACCCATACCCTATGTCGATGATTGCAATTGCCAGCCCCACCCAAAAACTAAATTCAGCGCCAAGCATCACGCCACTGGCCTACCCCTACATTGAAACCTACCAATCACCTGTTGCAGGCACATTAGCGCGGGTGGCAGGGCGTAACATCACGGTCGCAAATATCGCAATTTGGTATTATCAAGATGGTGAACAGGTTGAAAATATTGCCAACGATTATGATTTGAGCGTCGCACAAGTGTTCTCTGCGCTCGCTTACTACCACGATCATCGCAACCTCGTAGATGCGCAAATCTTAGACGAGGCCAAACGTTATAACGAAGCCATTGCCAACCATCATTCAATCACCATTGACAATATTACACGTTACAGAGCCAGTCAAACCAATCGTTAACAATAAGCTATGCTTTTACGCTTCCACTGCGACGAGAACATCAATTCACGACTCATTACAGGGCTACTACGACAAGGCATCGATGTCACCTCAACCAAACAGGCTGGGTTACTGCGTCATCCTGACGAATCACAACTCGCGTATATTTGCCGTGTTGGTCGTGTGCTTATAACCCATGACCAAGATTTTCTTGTTTTGGATGGTCAATCACACCCAGGTATTTATTATTGCAAACAAACTGCCATGAGTATCGGCGAAATGATCGAATTTTTGTATCTGGCAGCATTAACGACCACACCAGATCAAATAATGAACCGAGTAGAGTATATGAAACGGCTATAGCAAATGCACCGTCATCCTGACGGTGCGCCATTAACCTAACCCCACCGCCCATTTCGGCAACAACGGCGTTCGTCTCACTTGCTTGCGCGGCTCGTGCGGGCGCAGATGCCCAGCAACTGGCAGTTGCTGGGCATCTACTCACCCCGCGTTGGAAGCAAACGTAGCACGAACCCCACCACAAATTTCGACAGCGGCGGCGTTCATCTCACTTGCTTGCGCGGCTCGTGTGGGCGCAGATGCGCCGCAACTGGCAGTTGCTGGGCATCTACTCACCCCGCGTTGGTAGCGACCGCAACCCTAACTCCACCACAAATTTCGGCAACAACGGTGTTCGTCTCACTTGCTTGCGCGGCTCGTGCAGGCGCAGATGCGCCCCAACTGACAGTTGCGGCGCATCTACTCACCCCACGTTGAAAGCAAACGTAGCACGAACCCCACCACAA
>CAMDWA010000040.1 GCA_945877855.1 Thermoflexus hugenholtzii JAD2
TGAGGCCATGACGACGAATCATATTGCGTTGGCCGCCGGGGTGTCGATTGGCTCGGTATATCAGTTTTTTGCCAATAAATTTGAGATTTTGCAAGCCTTGACTCAGCGCTATTTAGATGGCATGTTGAGCGTGTATGCTGGTTTTGGGGGTGATATTATGTCGCTTGCGCCCGAAGCCATTATTAACCGTATTTACGATGGGCTGTTGGCTTATAGCAAAGCCCATGTGTCTTTTTCGGTGGTGGTGATGAGCGCACCACCCGGCTCAGAATTGGCGCAAGCCTCTGCTTTGATTTATGATGCCATGAGCAAGGGGATTGAGGGCTTGCTGGCGGTGCGTGCGCCTTGGATGAGTGCTGAGGCACGCAAGATTTATGCCATCATCAGCCTAACTTCGGCCCGTGCCTTGCAGGTGCGCTGTTTGGCTGAAATTCGGGCGGGTAATGCTGCATTTGCAGCCCAGCTTGAGCAAGAATCACGGGCGTTGCAGGTGGCCTATTTTAATGATTTGCTGCGAAAACATGAGCAGGGGGCAGGGGAGCAGAGTGGCAGAGTGGCAGAGTAGCAAAGTGGCAAAGGATAAAGCAACGTGCAACCTGCAACGTGCAACCTGCAACTCTGCTCCCTTCAACTCTGCCCCCCCGCTACTTTGCTAGCTTCGCCAAAATTTGCTCGGTGGCATCCCGCACATGTTCACGCATGAGGTTGCCAGCCAGATCGACATTTTGAGCAAGACAGGCCGTATAAATAGCGGTGTGTTCATCGAGCGATTTTTGGGCTTGTTCGCGCACAAAGACATTGCGCTGACGGTATAAACGATTGCGTTCCCATAAGGTTTGAATCATGCGCATTAACAAGGGTGATTGAGCTGCATCATAGATAGCAAAATGAAATTCGCGGTTTGCCGCATGGTAGGTCGGCATGTCTTGTTGTTGAATCGATAGCTCCATGCTTTTTAAAATGGCGGGCAATTGTTTGTGTTGGACTGGGTTTAATTTGGGAACGGCTAATTGGGTCGCTAACGATTCGAGTGCCTCGCGGATGCGCGAAATTTCGCGCACTTCATCTGCCGAGCGCTCGGCCACAAAAGCCCCGCGTCTTGGCTCAAGCCGCACCAATCCTTCAGATTCAAGTTGACGCAACCCCTCACGCACTGGGATGAGGCTGACCCCCAAACTTTGCGCCAGTTGGGCTTGGTCTAGCCGCTCGCCGGGGGCAAATTTGCCTGATAACACATCTTCGCGGATACGCTCGATGACGTGTTCGGCAAGGGTTTTGGGTGGGGCTTGGTTTATTAAAGCCATTTTATTGTAGAATCGCTGTAACTTCACTCGGCGATGCCGCCAATTCGCCAACAATGCCCTCAAGATCATACGCCGACCCTTGGGTTGCGAATGCTTCATTCACCCACAACACCTCGTTTTTGCGGTGGCGCAATAAATATTGAAAAGTTTTGGCATAAATCAGCGCATCATAAGCGGGTGGGTAGGGGCTGTTATTTGCTGCCACAAAACCCAATGCTACCGCGAGGGCGTGCAGGTCATGCCACAAGGCTTGCAAAACATTGGGTGGGGCATCGGCGCTTTCGCGGGCGTGTCGGGGGGCTGTGATGCTATTTTGGCGGGCTTGTTCGATGGCTTGCCGAACGGCGTTGGATGGCACCGGGATGACAAAGTGGGTTTGCGTGTCGTTTAGCACAGCTTCGGCGGCATCATTGTTTGGCTCGACCAATTCAACCAGCCGGTTGCCAACAATGGGTAACTCGCCTAGCAAGAGGTCTTTTGGATTAGGGTGCGTGTGTTGCCAATTGGCAACGGCTTGCCGCGCCCAACGCCCAGTGGCTTTGCGAATGGCCATATGGGTCGCGCCATCAATTTCTGGGTAACGCGCCAAAATTTCGGGCGTTTCAAACGCCATACGCGCTACATCCCATTGCAATAAATACACATTACGCCCGGCCATTTGCGCCATGATTGCGGCTTGTTGCAATATGAGTGTTTTGCCTACGCCGGGCAATCCGGCAAACATCAAAATGCGGCATTGGCTTGTTCGCATCATTAAGTTGGCATAAAGCTCGGTATGGCTGGGAATGATGATTTTTTGTGGCATAAGACGCACAAATTATAAATTATAAATATTGAATGTGACCGCATTCTTAGAGTAAAATTAGGATGCATTGTGAGAGGACACAATGTCAAATAATTTAGCTTTAGGTTATTTGGAGGAGAATGAATGAACACAACAAAATTTTTAAGCATTGCATGTCTGTTATCTGTTACATTGGCGGCTTGTGCCCAGCCGACCACGGCCCCCGCTAAACCCGCTGAGCCAGCCAAGCCAGCGGCCCCCGCCGCAGGGGCTAAGGGGGATCCCTATGTTATTGGCGTGTTGGTAGACCTAAACGGCCCCAGTTCGGCATTGGGCGATCCATCAAAGAAAACGGTAGAACTGTATGCCAAGAAAATTAATGATGCCGGTGGCGTGAAAGGCCCGGATGGCAAGATGCACGATATTAAACTTGAATCGTATGATGGTGAAAGTGACCCGGCCAAAAACACGGTTGGCATGAAGGCCTTGGTCGATAAAAAAGTGTTGGCCGTCATTGGCCCTACCAGCACCGCTTCGGCTTTGGCGGTTGCGCCCATTGCTACCGAGTCGAAGATCCCAGTGATGGCCGTTGCTGCAGGCATCGCCGTGCCTAGCGCTTCACCTTATATGTTCCAAACGGCCCAAAATGATGCCAATGGTGCGGCTTCACTTGCCGGATATTTCAAGGCCCAAGGGATTAAGAAGATCGCTATTTTGCATGATACTACTGCCTTTGGGCAAGGTGGGCGCGATGAATGGCGCAAATTGAAGGACAAGGGCGAAGTTGAAATTACCTATGAGGGTGGTTTTGCTACGACAGACACCGACGTAAGCAGCCAGATCTCAGCAGCCGATGCCACCAAGCCGCAAGGCATGGTGGTGTGGACGACCGTAAACCCCGCCGCTGTGGTGGTGAAGAATTGGGCGAACCTTGGTGCAAAGACCCCGATTTTCTTTAGTCACGGTATTGGCAACCCAACCCCGTTTATTAAGACGACAGGAACCGCCGCCAATGGCGCACGTTTGCCGATTGGGCGCATTATTGTGGTGAATGAAGTGCCGGATGGTCACCCACAAAAGGCTTTGTTGACCCAATATGATAAAGAATGGCGCGCCGCTTATAACACCGACCCATCGACCTTTGGTGGTCATGCTTATGATGGGTTTATGCAAGTGGTGCGTGCGCTCGAAACTTCTGGCCCCGATACCGTGAAACTTAAAGAGACGTTGGAATCGGGCAAGCAATTTGTGGGTATTACCGGCATTTTTACCTATGTCAAAGATAACCACAACGGTTTGCCTAATGATTCATTGGTTTTGGCCGAAATTAAAAACGAAAAGTTTCAACTGATTAAGTAGAGTATCAGATGACAGTAGTCAGTAGTCAGTAGTCAGATTGATTTTGATCTGATTACTGACTACTGACTACTGAACTACTGTCTTGGAAATCTTCCTCGCAACGCTCCCCCAGCTTATTGTGTTGGGTATTTCACTCGGTGCAATTTATGCCTTAATTGCACTTGGGTTTGTCGTTATTTACAGTGTTTCAAATGTGATTAATTTGGCGCAAGGCGAATTTTTGATGCTTGGCGCGTTGATTTTTGTGGCTGTGGTTGACTTGGTGGCGCAGCCAATTGGGGCTGGCCTCGCTGTTTTTCTGGGGTTATTGGTTTCATTTATTGCCACAGGGGCTATTGGGGGATTGGCTTATACCTTGGCTTTTCGACCGGCCATCGACCGACGCGCTTCGGTGCAAACGCTCATCATTATTAGCATGGGGGTGTCGATTGTATTACGCGCATTTGGCAACCTGATGTGGGGCGTTGACCCAACCTCGACACCGGCCTTTTTGCCCGGGCGCACCCTAAAAAACATGGGGCTTGAAAATGTTACCGGTGATTCGCTGCGTTTGGGTGGGGTGATTGTGCAAACCCAATCATTTTGGATTGTTATCGCGCTTATTTTGACGGTCTTGGGTTTATATTTCTTTTTTAATCGCACCATGACTGGTCGCGCTTTACGTGCCTGTGCCATGAACCCAGATTCTGCCCGATTAATGGGGGTGCCGTTGTCGCGGATGTCATTGATTGCATTTATGCTCAGCGCTGGGATTGCGGCTTTGGCTGGGGCCATTATTGCCCCGATGCAACCGGTGCTTTATACGATGGGTTTGGGGCTAGGTTTGCGCGGCTTTGTCTCGGCCATTATGGGCGGCATCGCCAATCCGGTGGGGGCCATTTGGGGCGGCTTGTTGCTCGGCATCGTCGAGGCCGTGATTGGTGGCTTGCCGCAAATGGATGTGCCATTATTGGGCAAAGTAAACCCGGCCAGCCTGCGCGAAGCCATTGCCTTTGTTATTTTGCTCGCGGTGTTGGTCATTCGTCGTTTGCGTGGGGCCAGCGGCCTTGGCGGCAAACGATTTGGACTCTAGCCAGAATAATTACGAATTAGGAATTAGGAATTACGAATGGATTTGGACTTGCGTGTATGAAAAATATTTCATCACAAAGCACACGAAGAACTTTTTGTGGTGAAATATTGCGTAAGCCCTATTGATGATAAGTAATTGTTAATCTTTAATTCGTAATTGATAATTCGTAATTCGTAATTTTTAAAGATGCGTTTTCGATCCTTTATTCCTGTTTTAGTGGTGGGTTTTGTGCTTGCGCTTGTGCCATCGTTGTCAGAATCGAAACAATTGCTCGGCACATTTATCTTTGCGGGGGTGTATGCCATTGCCGTGATTGGCCTCGCCTTATTTTCAGGCTATGCCGGTCAGCCATCGATGGGGCAGGCGGGTTTTTGTGCGATTGGGGCTTATGCCAGCGCGATTGTCGCCACCAAATTTAATTTGTCGCCGTGGGTGGGGCTATTGGCGGCGGGCGCAATGAGCGGTTTGGTTGGCTGGTTGATTGGTAGCTTGATTTTGCGCCTAAGCGGGCATTATTTAGCCATTGGCACGCTGGGTTTTGGCATTATTGTGGCGGCCTTGCTCAAGCAATGGGAATGGACGGGCTTGTCATCTGGGATGCGTAATGTGCCGCGATTCGAGTTTTTTGGCGATGCGCTCAAATCTGAAGCTGGTTATTATTATTTGGTGTTGGTTATTTTGTTGCTGGTGATTGTTTTGGCGCTCAATTTGGTTCGCTCACGCCCGGGGCGGGCACTGCGGGCGTTGCACGAAAGCGAAATTGGGGCCGAAATGTTGGGTGTCGATACAGCGACGGCAAAATTGCGCGTATTTGTGCTGTCGGCGGTGTTGGGCGGCATTGCAGGCAGTTTATATGCACATTATGTTGGCTCAATTACCCCCGATACCTTCGAATTTACCATTTCGGTTGAGATGTTGGTGATGGCGGTGATCGGCGGGGTGTCATCGGTGTGGGGCGCGGCTTTGGGCACTGCCTTTATTTGGGGGTTGTCTCAAGCCATTAAAGCCTTGCCCGATGTGCTCAATTCAATCGTTAAAATCCCTAGCATTACCCAATTCGAGTTAATGATTTTTGGCACGATTTTGATTCTTGTCATGATTTTCATGCCCGAAGGTCTGTTACCCACATTTACAAGACGCAAAAGGAGTGGATAGCAGATAGTGATAGTAGATAATTAATATTAACTATCACTATCCATTATCCACTACCTACTCATCACTCACCTCTATGTTATTGCAAACGCAAAACCTCACCATGAAATTTGGCGGTATTATGGCGCTAAAAGATGTAACCTTGGCTTTTGAGTCGGGCAAAATTAGCGCCGTTATTGGGCCAAACGGGGCAGGCAAAACCACATTTTTTAATGCGTGCTGTGGGGTATACACGCCTACGGCGGGCCAAGTGACATTTGGCGCAACGCCACTTAATGGAAAATTGCCGCATCAAATCGCCCATATGGGCATCGCTCGCACATGGCAAAATTTGCAAATATTCCCACAATTAACCTTAATCGAAAATGTGATGGTAGGCGGCGAGATGCGCGATCATGCCTCTGGCTTTGTGGCAAGTATGTTGCGTTTGCCGGGCGTGGTTAGCAAAGAAAATGCGGCCAAAGCCAAAGCCAAATATTGGCTCGATTTGGTTGGTCTGGGCGACCGTGCCGAAACACTGGCTGGCAATTTGGCCTTTGGGCAACAGCGGGTGTTAGAGATTGCGCGTGCGATGGCGACATCGCCCCGTTTGTTGATGTTAGATGAGCCAGCCGCCGGCCTGAGCAGCACTGAACGCGATGCGCTGATGACCGTCATTCGCCGAATACGCGATGAAGGCATCACCGTCTTGTTGGTCGAGCATGATATGCGGCTGGTGATGCAATTGGCCGATTATGTGGCCGTGCTCAATTATGGCGAATTGATTGCCCAAGGCCCACCGAGCGAAGTGCAGGCCAACCCCGATGTAATTAAAGCCTATTTAGGCGAAGATGAATAATTTTGAAAGGATGAAGGATGAAGGATAAAAATTAGTTCCTCATGCTTCATGCTTCATCCTTCATCCTTCCAACTATGTCTCTGTTGTCTATTACCGATTTAAGTGCCAGCTACGGCAAAATACAAGCGTTGCGTAATGTGAATTTGCAGGTGAATGAAGGCGAATTTGTAGCCGTGATTGGGGCAAATGGCGCAGGCAAAACCACGTTGCTCAAGACCTTGAGCGGTTTGATGCAAGCCCAAAGCGGACAAGTGCAATTGGCTGGAAAAGTGCTGAATGGGCTGAATGCTGAAAATCGGGTTGGGCATGGCATTGCGCTTGTGCCTGAGCATCGCCAATTATTTGGCGGCATGTCGGTCAAAGAGAATTTGCTGATGGGCAGCTATTCGCGTTATACCTCGGCTAAAAAAGCTGAAATTGAGGCCGATGTTGAGCGTGTGTATGACTTGTTCCCCATTTTGCGCGAGCGCCAAAACCAATTGGCGGGCACATTGTCGGGCGGGCAGCAGCAAATGGTGGCGATTGGGCGCGGCCTTATGGCGCGACCCCGTATTTTGATGTTGGATGAACCCTCTGTTGGGTTGGCACCACTGATCGTGAAGGAGATTTTTCGGGTGGTGGCGGCATTGCCAGCCCAAGGCACGACTGTGTTGATTGTCGAGCAAAACGCCCGCCAAATCCTCAAATTGGCCGACCGCGCCTATGTGCTAGAGAATGGCGTGGTGAAGCTAGAAGGGGTTGCCAGCGATCTTGCCAACAACCCAATTGTGCAGCAAATTTATCTTGGGCATGGCTAGGCTTAGCGTTTTGCCAATAATTTGTAATAATACGCCGTCGCCCGCAGCATGCTATCTGAGCTTTTGGCATAATTGGGAATCTCGCCGACTCGTTGATATTGCAGCCGTTGATACAACTTTTCGGCGTTTGAGCCAGCCTCGGTATCGAGCACCAACAAACTGCGGTTGGCCTGTAGCGCATAGGCTTCTAGGGTTTGCATCAGCTTTGAGGCGATGCCGCCGCCGCGAGCGTTGCTATGCACAAACAGCTTTTGCACCTCGGCGCGATGCTGCCCATTTTCTTTTTGACACAACGACAATTGCACCGAGCCGAGCACCTGTTCGTCATTTTCGGCCACCCATAAAACCAGATCGGGGCCAAGCGCTGCAAATACACCTTGCCAATAGTGCAGGGCTTTATCATGGCTTAGTGGCGCGAGAAACCCAACGGATGCCCCGCCATTGACGCTATCGATAAGCAATTGACACAACCCATCAAGCAAGGCCGGTGTGGGTTGGGTAATGAGGCGGATGCTTGTCATACGTAATAAGTTGATTGGTTGATTAGTTGAATGATGACTCACAAGCCATAAGTCCATACTCAACCAATCAACCAATAAACTACTCAACTAATCAACCAACTATACCCAATCTAAACCCAATGTTGCCATCTTGGCGGTCGAAGGGTTGCCGCTGACTGCATCATAGCCAGCGAAGGCATAGTAATCGTCTTTTGCACGTTCAATATCGGCCTCCACCAAGGCCACACCTGCGGTGGGGCCGGTGCCTTTGAGCGCCTTGTAAAACTTCTTAGGCAATTTGTCATCGGTGCGGGTTAGGCCTTCGCGGGCATTAAAGGCACGCATCATGGCTAAACGGCGCTCGCCAATCTGTTGCATTTCAGCAATATCAAAATCTTCCCAGCCGGTGATGGCTTTGACCACATTCACGGTTTCTTGCGGGCCAAACAGCGTCCAAGCTGGGCCATATACAAATTGGCACAAATCGGCGCTATCGAGGAATGAATAGAGCTTTTGGGTTTCATAGGCATAGCGCACCTTTTCTGAGCCGAGGCTGCCTTTGGGCAAATGTTCATTAAAACCGAGCAAGGCGAGCCGCTTCATATAGCTTTCGCCTGCGCCTTCCTCTACTTGTCCATCATGTTCACTTGATTGATGATCCGCGCCAAAGGCGTTGACGGCGTAAATCAGGCCAAGCGAGCGTTTCTTTTGGGGCATGTGGGCGGGGGCCTCGGTTCCTTTGCTGGTAATGAGGTAATCGTGCCCGAAGCCGAGCCGGTTGGCGGCGCGTTCCGAGCCATCGGCCAACACATCGCCAAACCCTTCGCGGGCGGCGATCATTTCGGTCATGCGAATCATGGCCTTGGCATCGCCAAATTTGAGCGGGAAGCCGACCTGTGCTTCGGTCAACAGCCCATTTTCATAACACTCCATTGCCCATGCAATGGTTGCGCCACAGCCAACGGTGTCCATGCCATATTCATTGCACAATTGGTTGGCCAGCGACACCGCGTTTAGGTCATCGATGCCGCAATATGAGCCGAAGGTGGCGATGCTTTCATACTCAGCCCCGCCATAAAATGGGTCAACTTTGCGCCCGTTAAACTCAGTTTCAACCACGCGCTTGCACTTAACCGCGCATGAATAACAGGTGTCGCGCTCTTTCAAAATCGTCTCGGTCATCAATTCGCCGCCGATTGATTCACAGCCTTCAAATTGCCCTTCGTTATAGTTGCGGGTAGGCAGGGTTCCGCCAATATTTTGGCCGACTACCACACCAGCCGTGCCATGCAAATGCAATCCATACATGTCGGGGTTGGCCTCGACATCTTTTGCGCCTGTTTTGGCGATCTCGTTGAGGGCCTTGGCATTTGCTACGGGCAACCGTTTGCTCTTGCCGCGCACAGCAATGGCCTTGAGGTTTTTGCTACCCATCACGGCACCAACACCGGTGCGGCCAGCAGCGCGGTTGCTCATGTTCATAATGGCGGCCACGCGCACCAAATTTTCGCCTGCTGGGCCAATTTGGGCCACTTCAATTTTGTCATCGCCCAATTCTTTGCGAATGAGTGCTTCGGCATCGCCAGTGGTTTTGCCCCACATAGCACTGGCATCGCGCAATTCGGCTTGCCCATCGTGCAGCCACAAATACATCGGTGTGGCTGATTTGCCACGCACCACCACGCCATCAAACCCAGCAAATTTCATTTCGGCGGGGAAAAACCCACCGGCTTGTGAATCTGCAATACCGTGTGCGAGGGGCGATTTGCAGTTAATCGTCATGCGGCTTTGCCCGCTGACGGGTGCGCCAGTCAGTGGCGATAACATCATGGTGAGAATGTTGTCTGGATCGAGCGCATCGATGCCGGGCTTCATCTCATTGAGCAAATAATATAAACCCATCGCCGACCCGCCCATATATTTGCGGTAAAAGGCTTCACTTGGGTTCTCTATCCACGTCTTTGCGTGGGTCAAATCAACATGCAAAATGCGTCCTGTAGTTCCGTTTGGCATAAGATGAATTATAGGCGAGGCGTGAAGGGTGAAGGGTGAAGGATGAAGGATGAAGGATGAAGGATGAAGGGTGAAGGGTGAAGAATTGAAAATATTTTGCTGATAAACTATTTCCCTAATCCTTAATCTCTAATCTTAAATCCTTCATCCTTCACCCTTCATCCTTCATCCATTCAAAATGAATATTTCAGTCAAACTTTATGGGCTATTGCGTCCACATCACCCGGGGCCAAACCGATCTTTACCGTTGCCATTGGTCATTGCCGATGGCGCAACCGTAGCGGACGTGATTACCGCGATGAAACTGCCCCCCGAATTGGCGCGGATGGCCGCCGTAAATGGTGAACAAACCGAGCTTGATACGGTATTACATGAGGGTGATCAGGTGATGTTGATGTCGATTTTGATTGGTGGCTGAACCGAAAACAAAAAAAGCGCGATATTGTTACATATCGCGCCTTAAGGCGACGGTGGGAATTGAACCCACGCATAAAGATTTTGCAGACCCTTGCCTTACCACTTGGCTACGTCGCCCAACTGCCTGCGGGGGTAAATGATACCATACTCTCGGCTTAATATAATACTTGGCTTGATTAAAAATTCTGCTACGACCTCAAAAAGCACTTTGAGCAACTTTGTTTTGCCAGTTATTTTAATTTTGGCGGCTGGGTTGCGTTTATTTGCCTTAGACCAAATTGATGTGCGTTACGATGAGGCCGTTGCCCCCATTTTTGCGCATGAGGTTGCCCAAGGCATTTGGCATCAGGTTGTTCCATTCAGCGGCTCGGTGGCGCGGCATCCAGCGCTATGGCTTTACATTTTGGCGCTGCCTTATCTGTTCACCACCAATTTTTATATTATTGCTGGCTATCGCGTGCTGCTCGATGTGCTTGCAGTTGCGGCAACATGGCTGTTGGGGGTGCGTTACTTTAACCGCCGTGTGGCGATGTTGTCTGCGCTGTTGTTCGCCGTGTCACCGTGGGCGGTGCATCTTTCACGCAAATTATGGACAGCGCCTTTGGCCTTGTGGTCGGTTATCGCCTTGATCGGCTTGCTTGAAATTGCCCAACGCCGCAACCCCAAAGGCTGGTTGGTGGCGCTGTGGGGGGTGTCGTTCGCCATTGGGACCCATTTAGCTGCTATTTATGTGTTGCCGGTTTTTGTGCTGGTGGCATTATTATTTCGCCGCACCCTGCGGTGGCGCTGGGTTGGGCTAGGGTTGTTGCCTGCACTGATGATTGCCGCTGCTTATGTGGCTTACGACGCACAACATGCGTTTGCAAATATACGCGCCATGCTTTTCGCTTCATCCTCCAGCACCATAGGGTTAGCGCCCTTGCGTTTTGCGTTTTGGTTGAGTGGCGGCGCACACCTCAGCGATCTGACCGGCAGCGCCATGTTGCAATGGCAGGGGCAAAATGCGTGGGCGTTTGAATGGATCGACGAAGTGCAAATGTTGTGGCTATTATTGGCGCTTTTGTTGCCAATTTACCTTGCTTTTAAGAATGGTGCTTCGTATAGGCCGAGAGCTGGTGATCTATTTTCACCTGTGCAAGTCGGGTTATTCATCACCTTTATGTGGTGGCTTTTGCCTAGTTTGGCACATTTACGCCACCCTGAGCCGTTTCAGGTGCAATATGTGTCACCGTTGTATCCCGCGCCGTTTGTGTTAATGGCGTTTTTTGCCGATTATTTATGGGTCAGGGCGGCAGGGTGGGGGCGTTGGTTAAATGGGGCTTGGCGTTTTTGCATCATTACGCTGGTGCTTGGCGTTTGTGGCTGGCAAATATTTACGGTGTGGCGATTTGGCAATTTTGTGGCGATGCACGAAACGGGCGGGTATCGTGCGGTTGCACCGGCGTTGCAGGCAGCCCAATTGGCGCGTGAAAACGCCAACGAGGTGATTGTGGTTGTGCCGAATGCCGACCCAGCCGTGAATGAAGAAGCCGCGATTTTGCATTTTGTGTTGCTCAGTCAACCCCATCGTTTTAGCGACGCAAATGCTGGGCTAATTAGGTGTGGCCCGCTGCAATGTAACTATTTGCTCGGGCCGGGTGGGCCGCGTGTCGCCGAATATCTTGCACCCAATTCGCTGCAACAAATACCCATTGACCAGCGTTACAGCGTGGCAAAATTAAGCCAACATGGTCTTGTGTTCAAAAATATGCCCAATTCGCCCATTGCTGCAAACGGTATTCGTTTTGATGGGTATGCGATTGAGCGCCAACCCGATAAATTGCGGGTGTGGCAATTGTTGCATGTGTTAAGCCTGCCGCCTCGAGGGCAAGATTATCATTGGTATAACCATGTGCTCAACGCGCAGGGGCAAAAAGTAGCGCAACTCGATGGCGGCGGTATTCACCCATCAAACTGGCGTGTGGGTGATACGCTTATTCAATGGTTCGATATTCCCATGAACGCTGAACAATTGCGGCTTGCCGATTCACTTCGCATAGGCATATATGAATACCCAAATATTAAGCCAATCATGTTGCAATTGAGCGACGGCAAACAACAAGATGGGATTACACTACCTGTGCCATGAAAATTTTGATTATTGGGGCTGGGGCCATTGGCATTTGGGTGGCTAGCCAAATTCGCAAACACGACCCAACTGCACAACACGCCATCACCTTGTTAGGCCGCCCGCGTTTTGTGGCGGCGGCAAAAGAAGCGGGAATACAAGTGAGTTTGCTCCAAGACGATGCGCAATCATTGCAAGGCGTTAGGGCGATTTCATCACTTGAAGCTTTGCCCAACGCCGATGTTTTCGATGTTATTATCGTTTGCACCAAGGCCTATTCTGTTCCAAGTGTTATTGCCGATTTGCAAGCCAGTCCACAATCAATGGGTAATGGCACACGCTTGGTATGTTTTCAGAATGGGGTGGGCAGCGAAGAAATATTTGCCCAAGCATTTGGCGCGGCGCGGGTAGTGGCGGCGACGACCACTGTACCCGTTTCGGTATTGGGGCCAGCCGCTATTCGCATCGAACGCTTAAAGGGTGGGGCTGGGTTGGCGAGTATGGCTGGTGTGTTGGTTGATGATTTGGCGCAATTACTTGGCGCGGTGACGTACGCCGATTGGCGGGCGATGAAATGGTCGAAGTTGTTGCTTAATATTGTTGGCAATGCCAGCAGCGCGATTGTGGGGTTGCCGGTCGGGCAAATTTATGCCCAGCCAGCTGGTTTTGCACTCGAGGTGGGCATGTTGCGCGAGTGTTTGGCTGCGATGCAACAATTGGGGGTAAGCGTGGTTGACCTACCCGGGTCGCGGGCACGCCAACTGGCATTTGTGCTTAACACCTTGCCCAATTGGCTACTCAAACCCATTCTCACAAAACAGGCTGCCAAAGGGCGTGGCGACAAAATGCCCTCGTTTTATTATGAGGTGGCAAACCATAGCCGCCAGTGCGAAGTGGGTTATTTGAATGGCGCAATTGCTGCCCACGGACAAAATGTCGGCGTTGCGACGCCAATCAACGTTTGTTTAAACGACACTTTAAGTCAAATAATTGCTGGGGCGGTTGCGGCGGCTGATTGGCGAGGCCAAATCGATAAGTTATGGGCCTTGGCTGTGCGATAGGCAAAAAAATCGGATTTCTCAGCGCATTTCGCGGCTTCAACCGCAAATTTCGCTGAGAAATCCGATTTCTTGATTTTAACTGAGCAGCAAACGCGCAATGGCGCGGGCTGGGGTAGCAACGAGGCCACTAAAGATACCGGTATTCATTGCCAAGATCAAAATAAGAAAACCATAGCGCTCAATTTGGCGCAAAATATCGCTCATCGAATCGGGCAGGACAGCGGCTAGAATGCGCGAACCATCGAGTGGGGGGACTGGAATTAAGTTGAAGAAAGCGAGGAATAGGTTAATTTGGACGGCAATGATGCACAAATATTCGAGCAAAATAATATCGTAGGCTTTGACGGCCTGATAAATAAAGCCGAAGCCAATGGCGAGCAGAATATTTGAAACTGGCCCAGCCAAGGCTACTAGCGCAAACGCGACTTTGGGGTTGCCATTTAACCGATAGGTATTGACTGGCACAGGCTTGGCCCAACCGAAGCCAAAGGCTAATAGTAAAAGCGAGCCGACGAGATCAAGATGCACAAACGGGTTGATGGACAAGCGACCTAGTTTTTCAGCGGTGTCATCCCCCAATTTATTGGCAGCCCACGCATGAGCATATTCATGCACCGGAAAACAAATAAAGAGCAATACTGCCATTGCGCCTATGGTCGCGGCAGCTCGCAAAAAATCGCCGTTGGCAATTGCATCGATAAGGTCGAAGATTGGTCCACCCATAATATAAATTTTATAAGCGTGGCGATCCAGACCCTGCACGCGATGCGGTAGTGCGTTCAAGGCCGACCAACACGCGAGCGAGGTCATCTAGTTTTTCTAATACGGCTTCGGCGCCGCGCGCAACACAGGTCAGCGGGTCTTCGGCTAACCAGGTGTGAATATTGGTTTCATCGGCTACCCGTTCGACCAAACCTTGTAACATTGAGCCGCCACCGGCCATACCGATGCCCGTTTCCATCAGGTCGGCCACCAATTCGGGCGGGGTTTCGTCTAAAGTTGAGCGAATGGTTTCGATGATGGTGTTGACTGAGTTTGACAGTGCTTCACGCACCTCGATAGACGAAATCTCAACCGATTCTGGCAAACCTGTCACCAAGTTGCGCCCGCGCAGCGACATGGTTTTTTCTTCGGGCAATGGAAAGGCTGAGCCGATTGAAATCTTAATTTTTTCGGCCATGCGTTCGCCAATCAACAAATTATATTTTTGGCGCGCATAGTTGATGATGTCTTCGTCCATTTCATCGCCAGCCACGCGAATGGAGCGGCTGACGACGATGCCACCCAAAGCAAACACGGCTACTTCGGTGGTGCCACCGCCAATATCGACGATGAGGCTGCCGTGGGCTTCGGTGACAGGCATACCCGCCCCGATGGCGGCGGCCATGGGTTCTTCGATCAAAAAGACTTCACGCGCACCGGCAGAGCGGGCGGCATCATAGACAGCGCGTTTTTCTACTTCGGTTACGCCCGATGGGATGCCGATGACGACCCGAGGGCGGGGAATGTTGAATAAGGCACGGCTATGTGCTTTTTTGATGAAGTTGTCGAGCATGGCTTCGGTGATTTCGAAATCTGAAATCACGCCATCACGCAACGGGCGAATGGCCACGATTTTGTTGGGGGTGCGGCCTACCATTTCTTTGGCTTCGGCCCCAACGGCGAGTACCTGACGCGATTTGCGGTCAACGGCAACCCATGAAGGCTCGTTGATCACGATGCCTTTATTGCGGACTGCAACGAGTGTGTTTGCTGTGCCCAAATCGATGCCAAGATCGAGTGAAAACAAGCCTAAGATGCGGTCAAGGAACGATGCCATGCGTAAATTTTCTTTTAATGAGGCACTTGTCAGGTGTTTTTCCTCATTGTTTTGAGGATGAGTTTATCATAATTTGAGTCTATGAAATTGTCATCTGACAAAAGGGTTGCTTTGTAGGGATCAAAGTCGGATCTATGTTGCAAAGTAGCCTTGGGCCATGAGCCGTGAGCCATGAGCCGTGAGCCATGAGCCGTGAGCTTTGACTCGTCACTCGCGACTCATACCTCTTTACTCCTCAATACCTTCGTCAATTTGCGATTGCATGTCCGTGAATGAATTCACGGTCTGAAGCAAACAAATGCGTTGAAACGCATTGGGAATGCGGCGAACGCGCTTTAGCGCGTTTGAAATTTTTAGACCGTGAATTCATTCACGGGCGAATTGGCGAAGGTATTGCTCCTAAATCATAGTTTAAAGCTCAAGGCTCATGGCCCAAAGCTCACGGCTCAACAGCCATTCACTATATAGGCTTACAATAAGCTACACATGTTAGAACATACACTAGAAGGCACACGCATTGCCTTTGTCGGCAGCGGCGCGATGGGTAGCGCGATTATTAATGGTTTATTTGCGGCAGGTTCGGCCCAGCCGTCACAAATTGTGGTGTCTGACCCATCGCCCATGCGTCAGCAGCAAATGTCGGCAGCGGGGGTGACAGTGGCAAAAGACAATATTGAGGCCGTTACGGGTGCTCAGATTGTGCTATTTGCCATCAAACCACAAATGGCAAATAAGGTGCTGCGCGAATTGCAAACGTATCTTGCGCCAGATGCATTGGTGATTTCAATTTTGGCAGGTACGCCAATCAGCACCTTTGCGGCATTGCTCAATGAAACCCAGCCCATTGTGCGGGTGATGCCAAATTTGCCAGCCCAAATTAACCAAGGCATGTCGGGGTGGACGTGTTCGCTCACCGTTAGCCCAGTGCAACGTGAACATACACGCATTATATTAAAGGCGATGGGCGAAGAAATTTATTTTGACGACGAGCATTACATTGACCTTGTGACGGGTGTGAGTGGTAGTGGCCCGGGGTTTGTGTTTTTGTTGATGGAAGCGTGTATTGATGGGGCGGTGCGGGCTGGTTTGCCGCGCCCAACGGCTGAAAAATTGGTCATTCAAACCTTTAAAGGGGCGGCGCTATACGCCGCGTCGTCGAGTGACAATGTGGTGTCGTTGCGGCATCAGGTGACATCGGCAGGCGGCACCACCGCGGCTGGTTTGCATGAGATGGAGCTTGGCGCAGTGCGGGCGACTTTGGCCAATGCGGTCATGGCGGCGTATCAACGAAGTGTGGCCTTGGGGCAGCCTAAGTAACGAGTTTATAAACAAAAATGAAGCAATCTCCATCGACTCCTTCATCAGATACCAATTCACGCCATGTTTTTCCTTCAGATATGCGAGCTTGGCCGATGCCAACTGACGGCTTAAATGTGGCAAATAACTTAAAATTGCCCGAAGTATTTGATGTGCCGGTCTTGCCTTTGCGCGAAATGGTTATCTTTCCGCGCTCGGTGTTGCCCTTAACCATTGGGCGTGACCGCTCATTAAATGCCATTGATGCGGCAACTGCCACCAGCATTATTGCCACCATCGCCCAAAAATCGGGCAATGAAACCGATGCGCCGCCGTTGCCATCAGACATGTTTACGATTGGCACGTTGTGTGGCATGGGGCGTTCGTTGCGCTTGCCCGATGGCACTACGAGTTTGGTGGTGCAAGGCGCTAGTCGGGTCGAGGTGATTGAATGGGTGCAGGCCACGCCCTTTTTGATCGCGCGGGTTAAAGTATTGCAAGAGCCGCAAACCCAAAGCCCAGCCTTAAATGCCATGTCGCGGGCGGTATTGTCATTATTTGAGCAAGTGGTGTCGTTTGATCGAACCTTGCCCGAAGAATCGTATGTGTATGCGATGAACGCTAATGGGCCGAGTGCGTTGGCTGATTTTATTGGGCAAGCCTTAAATTTGCCGTTGCTTGAATCACAAGAATTAATTGAGTTGCGTGACCCGTTGGCGCGGCTGCAAAAAATTAGTGTCAAACTCGGCAAACGGCTAGAGGTGCTTGAACTCGAAGATCGAATTCATGAGCAAGTGCAGCTTGAGATGGACAAAGGCCAGCGCGAAATGTTTTTGCGTGAGCAAATTCGCGCGATTCAAACCGAGCTGGGTGAATTAGAGAGTGACGAACATTCGGTGCATTCGCTGCGGGCACGTTTGGGCAAAAAACAAATGCCTGAGGTGGTGCGACTAAAAGCCGAGCAAGAAATCAATCGCCTTAGCCACATGAATGGCATGATGCCAGAAGTCGGCATGGCACGGGCTTATATTGAATGGCTCTTAAACTTGCCTTGGTCTGAACAAACCCAAGATCGGCTTGATTTGACTTATGCTCACCAGATTTTAAATGAGCGGCATTACGGGTTGCAAAAGGTCAAAGAGCGTATTCTTGAATATATTGCCGTGCGTAAGCTGGCTGGCGAAAAGATGCGTAGCCCCATTTTGTGTTTTGTTGGCCCGCCCGGCACTGGCAAGACATCGTTGGCGCGTGGTATTGCTGATTCGTTGGGGCGCAAATTTGTGCGCATGTCGTTGGGCGGGGTGCGTGATGAGGCTGAGATTCGTGGACATCGCCGCACCTATATTGGGTCGTTGCCCGGGCGCATCATTCAAACCATGCGGCGGGCAGGCACGGTTAACCCGTTGTTTGTGTTAGACGAGATCGATAAGATTGGTGATGATTTTCGTGGCGACCCTGCCGCGGCTTTGTTAGAGGTGCTGGACCCTGAGCAAAATTATGAATTTGAAGATCATTATTTGGATGTGCCTTATGACCTTTCGAAAGTGTTGTGGGTAACGACGGCCAATAGCTTGCATACTTTGCCTCCGGCTTTGGTTGATCGTATGGAGATTATCGAGTTTTCGGGGTATGTGGAAGAAGAAAAATTGGAGATTGCCAAGCGTTATTTGGTGCCGCGCCAGCTTGAAGAAAATGGTTTGTTGGGCAAACCCTTGCAGTTCTCCGATGAGTTTTTGAAGCAGATTATTCGCGAATACACCTACGAAGCCGGTGTGCGTAATCTTGATCGTGAAATTGCGACTGTTTGCCGTAAGGCTGCCCGCAAGGTGGCCGAAGACAAGCCATTTCCACATCGACCTGTGCCTAAGATGTTGCCAAAATACCTTGGCCCACCACGTTTTGACTTTGGGCGCACCGAAGATACCGACCAAATTGGCATTGCCAATGGGGTATCGTGGACCGAAAGCGGCGGCGATTTGATGCCAATTGAGGTGACTTTGGTGGCTGGCAAAGGAAATTTAATGTTGACAGGCTCATTGGGCGAAGTGATGCAAGAATCGGCCCAAGCTGCGATGAGTTATGCGCGTTCGGTGGCCGATTTATATGGCATTAAAGCGCGTATGTTTGAGAAAAGCGATATTCATATTCACGTGGCAGAAGGCGCTGTGCCAAAAGATGGCCCTTCGGCGGGCATTACGATGGCGGCGGCGCTGATTTCATCGTTAACCAAGACTCCCATTCGCCGCGATGTAGCGATGACGGGTGAAATTACCTTGCGTGGGCGCGTATTGCCGATTGGTGGTTTGCGCGAGAAATTATTAGCAGCGCATCGTGCAGGGGTGCGTACCTTTATTTTGCCCAAGAAAAACGACAAAGATTTAGACGAAATTCCGAAACGCGTATTGCGTGATGTGAAATTGATAAAAGTAAATGATATGGCTGAGGTGTTGAGCGTAGCGATGATCCCCGGATTAACGGCGATAAAGCGGGCGGCTAAACCCAAACGTGCCCCGCGTGCCACTGAAAGCCGTGCTAAATTACCTGCTTCTGAGGCCACAAGCTCGGCAAGTGCAGTCTCAACATTGTCGAAATCGGCATTTCGTAGACAACATGTTGCGTGAAGCCTGTATCTCGTCATTTGTATGGAATATTCTTGTCACTTGACTGTATTTCAACGAGGCCTATAATGCAATTAAATGTGAGCGCAAATGGTGTTTGCTGCTTTCATCTAATGAAATTTCATTGCAAAAACAAAATTACAAAAGGAGAGTTCAATGAACAAGCGATATTTATCCGTTAGCGGTAGCTCATTAGTGGCTGCCTCTATTCTTCTCGCTGCTTGTGCTGCCCCAACGGCACCCCCACCAGTCGAGAAAATAGTTGAAAAAGTGGTGACTTCGGCCCCACAAGTTGTAGAAAAAGTGGTTGAGAAGGTTGTTGTTGCAACCGCCGTGCCTGCCCCAGCCAAACCTGCGGCTGCAAAGGTGTTGCGCATTAACCTTGGCGCATTCCCAGATAACATCGACCCACAAAAGGCCTCATTTGTGAACGAAATTGCCCACTTGAAGTTGATGTATGAGGGATTGGCGAAGTTTAACGAGAAACTTGAGACCGTACCCGGCAGCGCCGAGAAATGGGAAAGCAACAAAGATGGTACAGAATGGACATTTACACTGCGCAAAGGCTTGAAATATAGCGATGGCAGCCCATTGAATGCCAAGCGTTATGAATACTCGATCATTCGCAATATCAACCCAGCGACAGCTGGTGAATATGGCACCATTACCAATGAAGTAAAGGGCGCAGAAGATTGGCAAGATAACTATGGCGTTGCCAACGATGCCAAAGAAAAAGATGCCGCTAAGAAAGCCAAAGCCGCAGATGCTGCCAAGAAAGGCGAAGAAACCGTGCGCAGCAGCGTAGCCGCTTTGGGTGCCGATGGCAAGCCTTGTAAGGATTACAAACAAGAGGATTGTTTGACCCTCAAGTTCAGCCTCAAGCAGCCAGCCCCCTATTGGCCTACCATTATGGCTTTGTGGGTCACTTTCCCAGCCAAGGAAGAGAACATTGATAACGGCACATTTAAGGACTGGTTCAACTATCCCAAGTTCCAGACTGGTAATGGCCCTTATATTTTGTCTTCACTCGAACCATTCCAACGCGGCAAGTTCACCCCCAATAAGAACTATTATGGCGGCGTAGGCAAGATCGACATTGAATATAGCTATTTGACCGACAGCGCAGTGGCTTTCCAAGCTTATAAGAGTGGTGATTTTGATATCATCGCTTTGGCCGCTGAAGATTTGCCAACGGTAAATAATGACCCCGTGCTCAAGCCCCAAGCCAAGATTTATCCGGGTTCATGCACCACTGGTTTGCAATTCCGCAATTTCACCAAGCCATTTGATGATCCCAAGATTCGTCAAGCATTTGCCTATGGCATTGACCGCGATCGCTGGGTGAAAGATGTGTTGAAGGATTTGGGTGCCCCAGCTTTGACTTGGATTCCACCCGGTTACCCTGGCTACAAGCAAGGTGAAACTGCTTATAAGTTTAGTGCTGATGCTGCCAAGAAGGCTATCGCTGACTCAACCTATAAGTCAGTTGACAAGTTGCCCCCCATTGTGTTGAGCTTTGGTGACAACCCACGCAACCGCACCCGCTATGAATGGTTGGGCGCACGCTTTAAAGAAGTGTTTGGTAATGACTTGAAAGTGGAATTGAAGCCAATTGAAGCCACCGCCTTTACCGCCTTGCAAAAGGATAAGAACAGCGGTTTGCAAATGTTCATTGGTGGTTGGTGTGCCGACTATCCAGATCCACAAAACTGGCTCAGCGTTTACTTCAACAGCAAGACCACCTTTGCACAACGCATTGGCTATGCCAACCCCAACTTTGACAAGTTGACCCAACAAGCCGATGTTGAATTGGATGCTAAGAAGCGTGCTGACTTGTATCAACAAGCCCAAGATGTGTTGGTTGCAGATCAACCCATTGCATTCTTCTGGAACAACGTGAATGCTTACTTGGTGAAGCCAAGCGTCAAAGGCATTAAGACCACGCCACAAGATTCTGGTTGGCCCGGCGATATTGACCCAATCAGCTTAGACATTCAATAAAACCTTAATATGAGGAAATGCTGATCTGCGATTGCAGCGATGGTTAACCCTTAACGGTTAACCATCGCTGCAATCGCAGATCGGTTTGTTTTAATTATGTTTGGATTTATCCTTCGTCGTTTGTTATCGACCATCCCCGTTTTGATTTTGATTTCACTCGTGACGTTTTTGCTTATGCACTCTGCCCCCGGTGGCCCGTGGGATCGCGACGAAGAAAATGGCAAGGAAATCCCCGCGGCAATTAAAAAATTACTTGATCAAGAATTTGGCCTTGATCAGCCCTTGTGGCGACAATATACCGGCTATGTGATTGGTGATTATCGCAATGCCGATGGTTCGTTTAAGTGTGGCGCAATTTGTGGCAATTTAGGGCCATCCTCAAAACAACGCGGGCGTTATGTGCAAGACATTTTATTTACCACCAATGACGAAGAAGCCTCATGGCTGCAATCAAAATTTGGGTTTTCGGTGCGTTTAGCCATTTACGCTCTTATTTTTGCCGTATTATTAGGTATTCCGTTAGGCGTAATTGCTGCCATTAAACAAAATAGTGCTATCGATTATGTCGTTACATTTTGCTCTAATATCGGCGTAGCGGTTCCCAATTTGGTAATGGGTGTGTTTTTGATCATTGTTTTTGGCGTGCAACTTAAACTATTGCCGGTTGTTGCCAAAGAATGGAACACAATCTTGCCTTGGGTATTGCCATCGCTCACTTATGGGTTGGGCACAATGGCTCGTATGGCAAGTTACACCCGCTCTACGATGCTTGATGTCATGCGCCAAGATTATGTGCGCACCGCCCGCGCCAAGGGTGCGGCTGAACGCATTGTGATTTGGAAGCATATGTTCCGCAATACGCTCATTCCAGTGATTACGATTTTAGGCCCAGCTTTAGCCGGTCTGATCGTTAGCGGTGTCACGATCGAAGCTATGTTTGGTTTCCCGGGCATGGGCTTCGATTTTTTTCGCGCCATTAGTAACCGAGATTATTCGATGATCATGGGCACCTCGTTATTATTTGCAGCGTTAATTGTGATCGCCAATATGAGCGTAGACATTTTGTATGGTTTGGTTGACCCCCGTGTTCGGGTTGAGTAGGAGCAGATATCATGGCACAAGTAGCAAAACCACTCCCCCAGCTTACCAAAGCCCAAATTGATGCGAAATTAGCAAATTCAGAAAATCAATGGCAATTGGCATGGCGGCGCTTACGTCGAAATAAGGCTTCGTTGATCAGCATGATCATCTTAATTGGCTTTTTGCTGATCTCATTGGTTGCGCCTTCGGTTGCGCCTCACAACCCATTAGAGCAACGCACCACTAATTTTCAACAAACCCCGCCATTTTGGCAGGCACAATCGCCCGCGGGCAAAGACTACAACCCATCTTTTATTCTCGGTACCGATAGCCTTGGGCGTGACGTGTTTAGCCGCATTATTTATGGCTCACGCACCTCATTTGTGCTCAGCTTATTGCCATTGGCGATCGTGATGTTAATCGGTATGATGATTGGGTTTACGGCTGGGTTGTTGGGCGGTAAAGTAGATAATATTTTGATGCGCATCACCGATATTTTCTATGCTTTCCCCGATACGCTGTTCATTGTGCTTATTTTCGTAACCGTTGGCAACACGGCCATTGGGCGAATGGGAAATGGCGTGTTGTTGTTTGCGTTGTCAATTGGCGTTTTATTTTGGGTGGGTTTGGCCCGTCTGACCCGTGGGCAGGCACTAACCTTAAAAGGCCGCGAGTTTGTCGAGGCGGCTCGTAGCTTGGGGGCTTCGCAATGGGAATTGATGTGGAAGCATATCTTCCCAAACAGCTTGAGCATTATTATTATTTGGGCTGCCTATGCCATCCCCAGTTTTGTCTTAATCGAAGTGACCCTGGGCTTTCTTGGCATCGGTTTGCGACCATCGCTTGACCCGAATGAAATCTTTTTAACCAGTTGGGGGCGTTTGTTGCTCGATGGCCGTAACGATATTCAAAGCCAACCCGGCTTTTTGCTTGGCACGGTTGGCACGATTGCACTCTATGTAATTTCGTTACGCTTTTTTGCCGATGGTCTACGTGATGCGCTTGACCCGCGCCAAAAAGGCTAGTAAAACAGATTCTCGCTGAAATTACCATCTTCCCATCTTATACCGTGATGGGGGATGGTGATTTTGGCATTATCTCTATTGGTAACGCCCTTGTTTATCGAAAAGCGACGTTTTATTAATGAATTTTCCAATTATTGACACCCATGTTCATTTATGGGACCCCACATTGTTTCGTATGGCATGGCTAGATGGGGTTCCGGCGATTAACCAACCGTTTTACCCTGCCGATTATGCTGAACATACCGCCGGAATTGAGATTGAGGCCTATGTTTATGCCGAGGTCGATATTGCGCCTGAATATGCCTTAATGGAAGCATATTGGGTGGCAGAACAAGCCAAAGATGACCCGCGATTGCGTGGCCTAATTGCCTATGCGCCACTTGAATATGGCGAACAGGCGCGGGCTTATTTGTCGTCTTTGGTCGAAATTACACCGTTGGCGAAAGGGGTGCGTCGATTGTTGCAAGGCGAAAGCGACCCCGCGTTTTGTTTGCAGCCCCGTTTTGTAGCCGGGGTGCAAATGTTAGCCGAATTTGGGCTGTCATTTGATATTTGTGTCAAACATCACCAATTGGCTAATGTTGTTAAATTGGTGCAGCAATGCCCCAATACGCAATTTATTCTTGATCATATTGGCAAGCCAGATATTAAAGCTGGCTTGCTTGACCCATGGCGCGTTGATATACGCAATTTGGCGGCCATGCCTAATGTTGTGTGTAAGGTTAGCGGTATGGTCACTGAGGCCGATGCATTACGTTGGCAACCTGACGACTTAAAACCCTATCTTGAGCATGTGCTAACGTGTTTTGGTGAAGATCGGGTGATGTTTGGTGGCGATTGGTCGGTCGTGCTTTTGGCTGCCAGTTACAAACAATGGGTCGAAACACTCACGCAACTTACCTCACACCTATCGCCACAAGCCCAACGCAAGCTGTGGGCCGAAAATGGCAGACGGGTTTATCGGCTGACAGGGTGAGGGGTGACAAGGTGACAAGGTGACAGGGTGACAAGGTGATTTTCTCACCTTGTCACCTTGTCACCCTGTCACTTTATTCCCCCTTCACTCTGTCGATAACTGCTTCGACCTTCGCAGCTTCTGTCGCCGATAATACGCCCATGTCGATATCGCAGCGCCATGTTGCACCAGCGGCTAATGATTTGACATGCCCTTTGGCTTTTTCTGCTGTGTAACCCTCTACTTCAGCGGTGGCAACCTCGGCCATTCCCAGCGCATCTTGGTCGGCGGTGCGGCATAGCCAGCGAATGCCAGTATCGAGCTGATCGAGCCGATGCCGCACATAATCGGCGCTGCCGTCAGGCAAAATGTGTAGCGTATGCGCCCAGCCCGCTTCATCTGCTAAATAATCGATACTAAAAACCACTTCTGGGTCAAACTTTAGGGTTGCATCCAGAATATGATGTTTTTCGGGATGGGTCGCAAACATTTCTAAGGTGTCGCGGTAACTTGGTGGGGTCCAAATATGGGTTGGTATGCTGCGTCGCACCCGCACATGTTCGGGGGTGTAATGGGCGCTATAGGCCAAGCGCCCGCCATCGACGGGGCGAAAGTTAATGTGTGCCAAATACATGTAATCCATTGGCGATTTTTTTAGGTTGGTCACTTGCAGCGCAACATTAAACAAAGACGAATCGGCATAGAGTTTAACCAGTGGCTCGGCTACATAATTATGGCTAAAGGCCAAGGTATGTTGATAGCGCCCACCCAAGGCAATATAGTGACCACGTTCATCTTCGCCAAGGGCGATGTGAGCTTGGGTGTATGGGGCATTCGGCAACTCGCCGTGCAATGGGTGAGTGTCGCCGGGGCCGGGTACGCCCATGGCTGTAAACCCGCAATGAAGGTAAAAGCCGCCGTAATTGGCTAAATAAACTTGGGTAGGGCGAGGATGATCGAACATCGACTTCATCGTCAAGTTTCGACCGTGCATGTGCGCCGACCATATTTGTTGCCCTTGAAAGGGTAATAACACCAATTCGCCGACGCTGTTTTTAAGTCTTACGGCACAAACGCCGCTATCGTAGCGGAATAAGGTTGCCGAGAGATGATGTGTATTGTCTGTAACAAATTCAATTTCACGTTCAGTAAAAAACTCAGATCGTAGGTTAATTTTATGCATGATATGGGGAAATCGTCTCAGATTTTACCCGCCATATTCTTGGCTTTTACGATCTGGGCCATGGTTGCTAACGCAATTTCTTCGGGTGATTTGCTATTAAGGTCGAGGCCAATCGGCGCATGAAGCCGGTCAACCTGTTCGATGGCGAGGCCGGCTGCGATAAGCCGTTCGCGGCGCTTGGCGCGTGTGCTTTTGCCGCCCAATGCCCCAACATAAAAGGCGTTACTGGGCAGGGCGATTTTAAGCGCTTGGTCGTCAAACTTGGCATCATGCGTTAAGGTGACAATGGCGGTGGCACGGTTGATCGGCACATGTTTGAAGGCTTCACGCGGCCATTCTTTGACCAACTCATCGACATTGGGGAAGCGTAGCCCATTGCCAAAGGCGGCACGTGGGTCGATGACGATGGTGTGGTAGCCCATGATTTGAGCCATTTGGGTGAGTGCGATGGCAATGTGTACCCCGCCAATGATGATTAGGGTGGGCGAAGGGAGTTGCACATCAACAAATAACTCAACGGGGGCATCTAGCCCAGTGTCAGCCGAATCTAATATGACCCGCTGCGATTGTCCAAGTTGTAAGGCTTGACGAGCGGCTTGTGTCATTTGGCGGGTCAAAGCTGAATCATCGCTGTGACCTGTCTCATTTTTCGAATTGCGGGTTGTGGGTGCGGTCTCATCCACGATGATGGTTTTGCGCCCAATTAGATTTTCGGCTCCACGCACAATGGTTGCGATGGCAACTGCATATTCACCAGTGGCGGCATTGCGCCATAAATGGTGAATATGCGGGCTTAATGGCTCGACAAATACCTCGACAGTGCCGCCACAGGCTAAACCCACGGTTTCAAACGCGGTTTCATCGGCTACGCCAAATGATAGTAATTGCGCCTTTCCCTTTTCCAAGGCTTCCATACCGGCTTCAAAGACTGAGCTTTCGATACAGCCGCCGCTGACTGAGCCAGCAATTTGGTGGTCGGGGGTCATGGCCATTTTTGCGCCAATGCCACGCGGGGCTGAACCCCATGTGGCGATGACGGTGGCAATAGCAATATTGCTATTGCCTTGTTGTGTCCATTGGTTAATTTCGTTGATGATTTCACGCATATGACGTATGTTCTCAATAAATTCTTAGACGTGATTCTAAAGTCTTGCGTCCAGCAAGGTGGAGAAACTAGCTTGTCACCCCGAAGCCCTTCGACAGGCTCAGAGTAAACTACGAGGGGTCTTTGCGGAAAATCGGTGCGACACCCAAGTTATGCAAAGATTCGTCCTCGTTCCTCGTCGGAATGACAAGTATGATATACAATAAATCCAATTTTCTGAACAAATAGGGAAATTACAACAAATTTTCGCCGAACACACTATCATTTCATGTTTGACGGAGGACTTCGCCCTTGTCAAACATGAAGCGATAGTGTGTTCGGCATGATGTCTTTTGGAATCCCCTTAATTGTTGAGAAGATACCATATTATTTGGCGTTATTTAATAAAATCGGCAAACTAATTTGTAAACATGGCACAAAATGAGTTAATTGAGCACGAACTTCACCGCTGGGGAAGTCGGCCTCTTATCTTTTCGAAATTGGCTTAAGCTAAAGCCTTGGCTAGCAACCCATGAAAATGATGCACGCCGTTTTCACGTTTGACACAATAGCGCCCTTGTGTATAGATACCTGTTTGTAAATTACGCCATACATCTTCGCATAACTCAATGTCTTCTTTTTGAATTTCGTCGCTAAAGTCAATTGAGCTTTGCAAATTATTCCAAGTGTTGGGTGTGCCCGGATCGGCAAAATACCATTCAAAAATAGTTAAGGTTTTATCGTGGCTAAGCGGCACAATGATATTCATTTGTAACATGCCCAAATAAATATTAAGCATAAAATTAGGGAAGATCCAATAGTAAAACGCTTTATCATCGCCTTGTAAGGCGGTGTAAACACGCCCAGTTGCATCTTCGTTGCGAATGGGGCGAATAGGGGCGTATTGTGAGGAATAATATGGATACGTATCAACGCGATATTGCTCGTAATCTAATTCTTTAAAAAGACCGGGGTGCGCAATTGGCACATGATAGCCCTCTAAATAATTATCAACATAAATTTTCCAGTTGGCATTGACGATGTAATCCATGCGTTTCATTTTTCGCATGCCATCAAAATTAAAGTGCGCGGTTTCTTGGGGGATTTTACCCAATACGCTCAATAACGATGGTGCATCGTTATCCATATTCACAAAAGCAAATGGCCCCCATGTTTCAACCCGAATAGGCACAAGGCCAAAATCTTCTTTACGGAAATTTTGCACCCCCTCAAATTCGGGTGTGGTTCGTAAACAGCCATCGAGACCATAGAGCCAGCCATGATATTGACACTGCAACGATTTGCGATTGCCAGCCCCACGCGCCACAACCCCAGCCCGATGTCGGCAAACGTTGTAAAAAGCACGCAAAACGCCATTTGCATCACGGGTGACAACGACGGGTGTGCCAACCACATCAACCGCCACAAAGTTGCCGGGGAAACGCAATTGATCGAGCGAAGTTGCAAATTGCCAACTCTTGTTAAAAACCGCTTTTTTTTCACGGATGAGCATGGCTGGATCGGTATACCAATCGGCTGGGATGGTGTCGGCTTGTGCGAGGTTGGTTTGAAATTTAAAGTTTTGCATAGTAGAAGTGCTAAGTGGAAAGTGCTAAATTTTAGCAAGTGCTGACGACATCATACAAGACGCGCACCCCCCACGCCAGCGCATCGATCGATAAACGCTCGTCGTGGGCATGTGCCAAATCCATAAAACGCTCACCGGGTTTAAATTTCATTGGCGAGAAGCCATAGCAAATATTGCCGAGTTGCGAGACATGTTTAGCATCGGTTGCGCCGGTCAGCATATAGGGGATGGGGATGCCGTTGGGGTCGTGTTGTTTGATGATTTTTGACAGATGCTGAAACATCGGGGTATCGGTTGGAAATTCAAGCGGGCGCGATTCGCTATCGACGATGAATTCATAGCGCTCATGATTGCGCCCGATGACAGCGCGAATTTCGTTGATGAGTTGGCTAGTGCTCACCCCGGGCAAGGTGCGGCAATCTAAAATGGCATCGGCTTCAGACGGGATGATATTGGTTTTGCTGCCAGCTTTTAGACCAGTAGGCGAACAGGTATTGTGTAGCATGGCGTATAGCTCACGCTTGATCGACTCGGTTTTAAAAATAAAGTTGGGCGGCTCAATCCGCCCATGGGTCGCTAGCCATGCTTTCATGCCACGACCCACTGTGCCACCCATACCATTGCCAAAATGTTCGATAAAGCCACGCGCCGAATCGGTGAGGTGTAATGGCAAATTGCTGCGCCCAATTCGCCACAAGGCGTGGCCTAAATGCAACACTGCGTTATCATCGTGCGGCACACTGGCGTGACCCGGGCGGCCTTTGGCTCGCAGGCGCAACCACGCCGTGCCTTTTTCGGCCACCTGAATCGGGTAAAACGTGTGTTTGCCAATATGCAACGAAAACCCGCCAAATTCGCTAAAGGCATATTCGGCGCGTAGCAATTCTGGATGGTCGCGCACCAACAAGCCAATGCCTTGATTGGTGTCGTTTTCTTCATCGGCGGTGGCAGCCAAAATAACATCGCGTTTGAGCAGCACGCCTTGGCGGGCTAAAGTTAAAAAGACCGCCAATTGCATCGCGCCGATGCCTTTCATGTCGATGCTACCGCGTCCATAAACGTACCCATCTTTAACGTCGCCGCCAAAGGGGTCCATCGTCCATTTTTCGCGTTCAACTGGCACAACATCGGTGTGTGAATAGAGCAGCAATGGAGGCAGGCTGCCATCGCCCTTTAGCCGTGCGACGACATTGCCGCGCTGCGGGGCTGTTTCGATCACGACCGGCGCGATGCCATTGCTATGCAAAATGTTCGCAATGTAATCGGCAGCGATTTTTTCATTGCCGGGCGGGTTGACTGTATTGAGCCGAATGAGACCTTGTAGCAAATGCAGGGCTTCATCGGCAATAGCATTCCAATTTAAGTCTGACATTCGTAAATTATGCCACTTTGCTGGCGGGCACACGCTGGCGTGCTAGCACCCATAACCCCAGCATAACAATTGCCCCCACGATAAAAGGCCAACTTGCCCCCAAATATTGAAAAATGAGGCCGCCAACAATGGGCGCAATCACATTGGCCAAGCTGTTAAAGGCGCTATTGAGACCCAAATATTTGCCGGTTTCAGTTGGGGCCACATTTTTGCTGATGCTGCTGCTCAAGGTTGGCCCTAATACCGATCCCCCAATTGTGGCGGGGATCATGGCGATCATGAGCCATGCGATCCCTAAAATACCGTTGGCGTTATCGGGTGGTAACGCAACACTAGATTTTGCGCCGGTGCTGCCGGCTAATTCGGCTTGTATGGCGGCTTGTGAATAATTGGGCAATGGAATCATTGGTGTCAGCGCTGCTAATAATAAACCGATGCTGAGAGTGCTCAAACCCAATAAAATAATCCATTTATCGCCATATTTTTTGCTCCACTGGCGCACCAATCCGCCCTGAACTACCACTGCCAACACGCCAATAAATGCAAACAGACCCGAGTTGCCGCCAGCGCCCATGCCGAGCCGGTTGAGGGTAAATAGGGCTAATAGGTTTTCAAACCCGCCAAATATGGCTTGGGCGGCAAAAACCAAGGCTAGCAAAAAACCAACTTTGGGTTGGGCAATGGCCTTGAGCATGGCATTTGGGCTGATGCTGTGCGTGGTGTTGCTCGTGTTGCGTTTGGCAGGGTCGAGGGTTTCTTTGAACCAAAATGCGGTTAACAGAATTGAGACCAACGAAAAACCAGCAGCCACAAAGGCTGGCATCGCGTAGTTGTAACCGCTGAGCGACAAGCTGACAAAGGCAATAATGGGGCCGATGGTAAAGCCTAACCCAAAGGCTGCGCCAATTAAGCCCATGGCTTGGGTGCGGTTTTTTTCGCTGGTGCTGTCGCTCAATGCGGCTTGAGCTGTGCTAATGTTGCCGCCACTCAGACCATCAATAATGCGCGAGAGAAATAAGATTGGTAAGCCGTTGGCAAAACCCAACAACATAAACCCAACAAATGTGCCCATTTGGCTAACCAATAAGACTGGTTTGCGCCCAAAACGGTCACTCAGTGAACCAAGAATAGGTGCCCCGATTAGTTGCATCATAGGGTATGCCGCGTTAAGAATGCCAATGACGACGGCATTGGCTCCAAAGGCGGTTGCATAAAGCGGCAAGAGCGGAATAATAATGGTCAGACCTAACAGGTCTACCAACACAATCACAATAATAGGTAAGATGCGCTTAAAATCTAGCTTTTCTGGGGCGTTCATAATAGTAAGAAAGTGGCAAGGAGCAGGTAGCAGGTGGCAAGTGCTAAGTATTACACTTGCCACCTGCTACCTGCTACCTGCACTTGCTATTTAATAAATCCAGCCACCACGCACAGTGGCGACATTGACAAACATAAGCAATAACGAAA
>CAMDWA010000041.1 GCA_945877855.1 Thermoflexus hugenholtzii JAD2
AATCACTCATTCATTCATTCACCCACTCACTCACTTAAAAAAGGCCTTCACCTGATCGGCGACGTAGACAATCTGCGCGTCGCTGAGTTCGGGGTACATGGGCAGCGAGAGGGTGCGTTTGGCGAGGCGCTCGGCGCGTGGGTAGCTGCCTGCCGGAATGCCTAATTCGGTATAAGCCTCTTGCAGATGGGGCGGGGTGGGGTAATGGATGATGGTATGCACCCCGTTGGCGGCCAAATGCTTTTGCAGGGCGTCGCGTTGATCGGTTTCGATGATAAAGACGTGATAAGTATGGGTTGAGCCGTTGGGCGTTTTTTGCATTTTTAAATCACCAACACCGCTCAACAATTCATCATATTTTTCGGCATGTTGGACGCGGGTCTCGTTCCAAGCTTGCAAATGGGGCAGCTTAACACTGAGAATGGCGGCTTGAATGGTATCGAGCCGCGCATTCACGCCTTTTTCGATGTGCTCATATTTCACCCGTTGACCATAATTGGCGATGCGCCGAATTTTCTCGGCCAGTGCGGCATCATTCGTTGTGACAGCCCCGCCATCGCCATAGGCCCCCAAATTTTTGCCCGGGTAAAAGCTAAACCCTGCCGCATGCCCAATCGAGCCGCACATTTTGCCTTTGTAAAAAGTGCCATGCGCTTGGGCTACGTCTTCGACCACCCATAACTTGTGGCGCTGGGCAATATCCATAATCGGGTCCATATCGGCAGCGCAGCCGGTGAGATGCACTGGCATAATGGCCTTGGTGCGTGGGGTGATTGCGCCTTCGATCAATGTCGTGTCGATCATGTAGGTGTCGGGGTCGCAATCGACAAACACGGGCGTGGCCCCCACTGCGCTGACGGCGAGGGCGGTGGCGATGTAGGTGTTGGCCTGCATGATGACCTCATCACCCGCGCCCACGCCTAATGCGCTCAGCGCCATACGCAAAGCATCGAGGCCGTTGCTGACACCGATGCAGTGTTTTACGCCGACATAGTCGGCATATTGGCGCTCAAATTCGCTCACTTGGCGACCTTGTATGAAATAAGCTTCGTTTAATACGGTTTGAATGGCGGCATTGATGGCTGGTTGTATCGACTGATATTGGCTTTTTAACTCGACGAATGGCACGACTGTTTGCATAATTGCGCCGATTGTACAATACCCCGCATGAGCAATTTAACAGATTCAACGATGGATTTAACAATCGTTGGGGCGGGTATTGTTGGGCTGGCGACGGCCTATGCCGTTAGCCAACGTTTTCCGCATCTCAAAGTCACCATTCTTGAAAAAGAGCCGGAGGTAGCGCAGCACCAAACGGGTAATAACAGTGGTGTTTTGCACGCGGGCATTTATTACAAACCCGGCACCTTGCGTGCCAAATTGTGTGTGCAGGGTGTGCGGCAAATGACCGATTTTTGTGATGCACACGGCATCGAATATCAACGCTGTGGCAAGCTGATTGTGGCCGTGACCGAGGATGAATTGCCGCGCCTCAAGACTTTGCTTGAGCGCGGTATCGCCAATGGGGTGCCGGGCTTGCGGCAAATGAATGAGGCCGAATTGCATGAAATTGAGCCATTTACGGCTGGCATTGCCGCCATTCATTCGCCCAACACCGGTATTGTGAATTACAAGGCCGTGTCGCGCAAATTGCGTGATTTATTGCGTGAACGCGGCATCGAAGTGCAATTGACTCAAAAAGTAACATTTATTTCGCATAGGCATAATTTATTAAACATTACAACCCCAAATTTTGAACTACAAAGTAAACATCTTATCAATTGTGGCGGCCTATATGCCGACGCTATCGGCGATATGATGGGTATCGCCTCCGAAATCCGCATCATCCCCTTTCGCGGCGAATATTTCTTGATACGCAAAGAAAAACACGACATGGTGCGCGGTCTCATCTACCCCGTGCCAGATCCCAGTTTCCCCTTCTTGGGCGTGCATTTCACCCGCGTTATCCGTGATGATGGCATTGGGGTTGAAGCTGGCCCCAACGCTGTCTTTGCCTTTGCACGTGAAGGCTATCGCTTCGGCAAAATTAACCTCGGTGAAACCGCTAATGCGCTGGGGTTTGTTGGTTTTCGCCGTTTGGCTGCCAAATATTGGCGCACTGGGCTGAATGAGATGCGCCGCTCGTTGAGCAAACCGCTCTTTGTGCAGTCGTTGCAGCGTATGATGCCCAGCCTGCAATCAGATGACCTTGTGCCGGGTGGGGCGGGGGTGCGGGCAATGGCGATTCATCGCAGCGGCGAGATGGTGGATGACTTTTATATTGTCGATTCGCCCAAGGCCTTGCATGTGCTCAATGCGCCATCACCCGCCGCCACCGCCAGTTTTGCCATTGGCAAACATGTCGCGCAGCGGGCGGCAAATTTGTTTGGTTGGTGATTTTTAATTACGAATTACGAATTACGAATTACGAATTTGGGGATGTCATCGATAATAATCAACAAAATGATGATAGCCCTCCCAAATTCGTAATTCGTAATTAAATCGCCCCCGGGCGCTCGCGGCGGATGTAGCGCAACAGGGCATCAAGTTTGTCGTGACGTTTGACATAATTGACGACTTCGTGCCCGGCACGATTTTTACCGCCGTCGCCAACGTAAATTTCTTCGAGATCTAGCCCAATATCATCACACATCGTCTTGATTTCATCTTTCGAGAAGTGTTTTTTCAATACTTCATACAACGCTTGTGGCGATACTTCGACCCGCACCCCATCCAGCAAGACGCGGAGGTTGAGGCGACGGCGCAATTCTGGCACAAACCAATCGCGCTCGCCAGATTCTTCGGCAGCCAACAAATCGGCGTAGGCCAAGGCCTTGGGCTTGAGTTTGCGCTCACGCTCTTTGGCCTCGAGCAAATGAGTCGAGATCGGCAGATAGGCCTCGGGTTGCAAATTGACGCTGGCGTGAATATGCTCGAATTGGGCGCGAATGGCCGCCAAGAAGCTGCGGCGGGTGGCCTCGGCCCCATCCACCGCAATCGACACAAAATTGTCGGTCAGGTTGGCGTAGGCTAACGCAACATTGCCACCCTCGTGGCTGCGCAAAAACGCGCCGGTCAGCCACGGCTCGCCATGCAAAAAATGGTGCATTCGCGCAATAAAGCGCGTGATGACACTATTCGGCAGCGCCTCATAACGATATTCAAAACGCAGCGCGTCTTTTTCGGCCCAATCACCCACCTCGGCTGGGGTGATGTTGGGCAATTTGTCGAGCAGCAAATAGGCTTTGTCGGCCTGATCATTGAGCGGATAACACAACTCGAATTTGTGCATCAATTGCAACAGCCAACTGGGGGTGTCGGCGGGGTAGGTGTGACGGGCGAGCAAACGCCGCGCCTCACTCACGCGCAAGCGTTGGCTGCCCTCAGTTAACAATTGATACACCCCGCGCGTCACCCAAGCCGGGTCTAACACATGTTTACCGGCCATATTGGGGTCATCATCAAAGGCAACAGCGGCCCCAAGGTCATTGAGCAAGCGCAACAGCCACGCTTGGCGCTCTTCGCCCTTAATCTCGGCCTCGTCGCACCAATCGACAAATTGCTCGTGGCTGATATAGCTTTTGTTGCTGCGTTGCAGCCGCTGTTTTACCTGCACATGCCGTTCATATAAACGGGTATGCACATGACGCAGGCCACAAATTTGCTGTTGCAATTGCTCACGCAAAATGTTTAAACCGGCCCGTGTTTTGGCGCTGGCGCGGATGAAGGGCGCGGCGATGTTGGCAAAATCGAGGCGCAAACGCCGTTCATCGAGATTGAGATGATAGCTTTCGCTTTTGTTGATGACGACGATGACGGGCGCACCGCGCCCATAACTTTGGATGAGCTTGAGCCAATAGGTGACGCGGTTTTGCTGCTCGTTTTGTTCGGCGTTTAGCACCAAGACATACAGCGCCCGCTCGGACAAGAAAAACTGATGGGTGGATTTGTAAATGTCTTGCCCGCCAAAATCCCAGACATTGACGCGAATATCGCCCAGCACCGACGGCACACTTAGCTCGCGGATAAACACGCCATGCGTCGAATCTTCATTCGGGTTAAAGACCTCGCCCAACAATTGCTTAATCAACGAGGTCTTGCCGGCCCGCGCCTCGCCCACCACAATTAACCGCGCCTCATTCAGCACCTTACCATTGCGCATGATGTCGGCATATTCACGCAACAGGGGTTGGGCTTCAGTCCATTGATTACTGGGTTTTCCTTCGCTATTCAGCACCTCGGGTGGCACTGGCAAGAGGTTGCCCCGCACATCTAGCTTTTCAAGCTTTTGAAGTTGCCACAATTCTTGCGGCAGCGTGCTGAGTTGGTTGGAAGACACAGACAACTGCGTGAGGTTGGCGAGTTGGCCAATTTCGGGCGGCAGCGTGCTGAGTTGGTTGGAATACACAGACAACTGCGTGAGGTTGGCGAGTTGGCCAATTTCTTGCGGCAGCGTGCTGAGTTGGTTGGAAGACACATCCAACTGCGTGAGGTTGGCGAGTTGGCCAATTTCGGGCGGCAATTCTGTCAAATCTTTCCAGCTTAAATCAAGCGTTGTCCAATTCTCACGTTTGGCTTGTGCGATGGTTGCCAACAATTCTTCGCGTGTCATGGGTCAAATTGTATATCCCCTGCATCACGCTCGCGCATCCCCAACATTCAACACCAGCCAGCGTCCATCCCCTTCCCATCGCGGGGTGCGTCAGATGCCCAGCAGCTTGAAGCTGCTGGGCATCTCCTACGGCCTCGGCTTGTGGTAAAGCTACCTTGCCCAGCTACGGCCTCGGCTTCGCTCAGGCGAGGTTTCATGCGCCGCCCATCGCGGGGTGCGTCAGATGCGGCGCACCTTGCAGGTGCACCGCATCTCCTGCGGCCTCGGCTTGTGGCAAAGCTACCTTGCCCAGCTACGGCCTTGGCTTCGCTCGGCAGGGTTTCATGCGCCGCCCATCGCGGGGTGCGTCAGATGCGGCGCACCTGCAAGGTGCGCCGCATCTCCTACGGCCTCGGCTTGTGGCAAAGCTACGTTGCCCAGCTACGGCCTTGGCTTCGCTCGGGCAGGGTTTCAGATGCGGCGCACCTTGCAGGTGCGCCGCATCTCCTGCAGCCTCGGCTTGTAGCAAAGTTGCCTTGCCAAACTTCGATTAAGCCCGTAAGCGCATAAATCATTTTATGTTACGATTTGCCGTCTCAAACACCGCTATGCAACTCGAAACTGGGCAATACTATCACTTGTATAACCGCTCAAACGCTGGGGAAGTTGTCTTTAAAGAGCCTGAAAATTACTTGTATTTTTTGCGCAAATACCGACAACATCTTGATATACATTTTGCCACCATGGCGTATTGCCTCATGCCGACCCACTTTCATTTTCTTATTCGCATCAAAACTGAGACCCCAATCAATGCTCAAAATGCGCTGGGCGTGTTACTTAGCGGTTACACAAAAGCCATCAACAAGCGGTATCAACGTCACGGAAGTTTATTCCAAGAACGTAGCAAAGCAAAATGGGTAAACAACGAGCGCTACTTGCTCACGCTGATGACCTACATCCACCAAAACCCCATTCGCGCTGGTTTGGCGACGCATTTAGCCGACTGGCCCTATTCGAGCTACCCAGACCTCGCCGGTTATCGGCAAGGCGATTTGCCCGAACGCAGCTTTGTCAGTGCCTATTTTCACAGCGATGCCGACTTTCGCACCTTTTCGCAACAAACGTTAACGACAATTGATGCGCAGTATTGGGTGTGAGGGCGTTATGGGTGACTCAAAGCGCCGACATCCTATCGGTGTTCCGGTCAACCTCAGCACTGACAGTTGGCGACACCTCTGGCACACTGTTGGCGGCACTTTCGATCATATGATGGTATTCATCCATCCAATCGGCCATTTGAGCATCGTTGGCGATGCGGTGTTGCAATTGGCGCATCCGTTTGCGGTCGGTGCGCATCAATTGAAGCATGTCGATGGCGAACATCTGCACCCATTCGGGCGCGGCGGCTTGGGTCAGCCATTTAAACGAATGAAAGGCATGATCAACCGTGATAATACGCGCCACCAGCCCAACCGTAAGCGCATAACGCAGCGATGGCTCAGCCGGAAAGACCAATTTTGCGCCTTCGCCATTCATAATCTGCTCCATGTCTGGCACATCGGCCAACATGCGCACAAAGGCGTTAAATTCGGTGGCGGCAGCGTTGCCGATGGCAGGCGCAACATTTAGCCCAGCCTTGTGCAACAGGCTTGCCATCTCCCATGTGCGCGGCGAAGGCCAAGCGGGTTGTTGCGGCTCGAATTTGTGTAGCAATGGCGCACGAAATAGCACAAATGCAATGATGTGCTCATGCAGTTTGCGTGTGAGGGCATAGTGCTTAAAGCTGTCTAAATCGGCTTCGACATCAAGGTGAATGAAGCGGTTGGCGAGTGGAGCCGGCATGTCGAACACGATGGCGCGGTCTTCTTTGCGGTTACCCGCCGCCCAAATAAACCAGCCGTCTGGCACAACGTAGCTACCGACGCGGCGATCCAAAATGAGCTGTTGTGCCATGCCTTGCATGGTTGGCGGGGCCAGATTAATCTCATCCAAAAACAAGATGCCGTGACCCGATTGCGGCAAAAATTCGGGCGGATACCAGCGCGATAGCCCATTTTCGGCCACCGGCAGCCCGCGCAAATCGGTGGGGGCCAATTGTGACAGCCGCACATCGATAAAACCGATATTGTGGGCGGCGGCGGTTTGGGCCACAATGCTCGATTTGCCGATGCCGGGTGCGCCCCAGATCATGGTGCTAATTTTAATTTGACGGCTGACGAGTTGATCAAGAAAGGTTGCAAGTTCGTTTGGTTTCATGGCGATAATGGGTATTTTGTATGCGAATGCCAAAATTGCCCCATCCCACGGCTGACAATTCACAACCGCCAAGCCGACAGGTGAATATGCTAAATACACCTTCGAGATTTTTAAAACCTTGGGGCTATGTGCTAATCTTGTTGCTGGCGTTTGCACTTCGGCTAATTGCGCTTGAGCAACGCCCGTTACACTTTGATGAAGGCATTAATATGGTGTTTGGGCAGGGTGGTTTGGCGAATGTGCTCGCCACTACCTTCAAAAACGGCGATACCGACCCGCCAGTGCATCGGTTGATATTGGGCGGGTGGATGGGGTTGGCGGGTGCATCCGCTTTTGCAATTCGCTATTTTTCGGTTGTGTGTGGGGTGCTGTGGCTGGCGGTCAGCTATCGGCTAGCGCGGCGGCTTGGCCTCGGCACAGCGGTAGCGGCGCTGTTGCTGCTGATGATGGCTGGCTCGTCTTACGCTGTCAATTACACACAGCAAGCCAAGGGCTATGCATTTGCGGCACTGATGGCGGCCCTTTCATTTGCGATTTTAGATTTTAGATTTTGGATTTTGGATTTTGAAGGCACTAAAATCCAAAATCTAAAATCTAAAATCAGCGAAGCCGGTTACGTGGTCGCCATTATGCTGATGCTTGGCACACATTATTACACCGCACCGGTGTTGGCAATGCAATGGGTGTGGTTATGGGGTGCAGGGCGCGGCGCGGCGGCCTTGCGGCGGCTGGCAGTCTTGCAAGCGCTGGCGTGTTTGCCGGTGGCGATTTGGGTGCTATTCACCTTCAGGGCTGTGCTCACCGGCTCGTTAGGGCTGTCACATACACCACCGATACCGGCTGGTCAACTACTTGCAAATATCTGGGCCGATATGACGCTGGGCGAATACTTCCAGATGGATCATATCAGTATCATCGAATTCGTCATAATTGCCTTGGCTTGGTGTGGCAGAAGCTATTTTGATCGCAACCCAAAAGCTTCACGATGGCTGACAAGCGCATTAATTCCGATTATTTTTACACTGCTCTTGCAATTGCGCATCACGTTTTTTTCATCACGTTTTTTGTTATACCTTTTGCCCTTCGTTCTTATGCCTATTGCGGCAGGCGTGGTGGCGTTGGCAGAATGGCTGTCGCGGCGCATCAAGGTGTTGGGCGTGACCGTAGGGGCGCTATCGGCGGCTGGGCTAGTCGGGTTAATGGGGCTTGGCCTGACAGCGTTTTATCGCGCCCCCATTGACCCCAAAGAAGATTTTCGGTCCACCATTCGCGCCATTCGCCCACAAGTGCAGGCTGGCGATGCCGCCGTGTTTGGCTATATTTGGCTAGATGGCATGGTGGCGAGCTATGCCCCCGAAATAAACCCGCGGCTGACATGGTATGACGATGCTGAATTTGGCGCACAGGTCGCCCAACGTATGGGCGACATTGCGCAACGCCATACACGGGTTTGGTTTTTTAACTATACGCCCACACCTAATCTGCCAACCCCGCCCGCGCTCGATTGGCTGCGCGGCAATGCGGCTCAGGCAATGGTGTATCCTGCAGGTCAAGGCAGTATGACCCCAATCTTGTTTGTTAACACAACGCCTTTATCGGCGCAGACCAACACGGTTGTGTTTGATCAAAGACTGCAATTACGGTATACCCCGCTTAACAGCGAAATACAAGCGCAAAACGCCACCATTTTGCCGTTGCGCCTCGAATGGACGCGATTAAGACAGACCGATCATGATGATCTGGGTTTGTTTGTGCATGTTATCGGTAAAGATGGGCAGCGGGTGGCGCAAAGCGACAGTGATGCCGTCAATGGCTTTGCGCCACATTTTACGTGGCAAATCAACCAGCCTATCACCGATCAACGCGCCCTTGTATTGCCGCCATTACCACCCGGCACTTACACGATTATCGGTGGCGCCTTCTCTCGCCGCGATGGTGCACGTCTCAAGTTGGCAGACGGCGGGGATTTTGCGACGTTAGGGGCTTTTGTGACAAGGTGAGGGGGTGACAGGGTGATTTTTGGTCACCCTGTCACCCCCTCACCTTGTCATTAATTTTCCGTCCGATGAAAAACTTCTGCCGCTGCCACATCATAAGCCTTACCGTTATTGGCTGACCATTCGCGGATGCGCTTCTCGACCGCATCGAAATGGGCCGCGAGCTGGCTGGCATGCGCACGCAATGCTTCGATCTTAATATCGAGCGTATCTGTGATGTCTTCAAAGTGGTTCATTTCAGGTGCGCCCATCACATACAACTCACGCACTTTATGCGGTCGCAAACCTTCGCGCAGCAATTCGGGGAAATCCCAGCCATTTTGTGAGGCTGGATACATTGCGGCGATGGTCGCCGCCCCAGCCGCCAGATGATCGGGGTGATGTCGGCCAATGGCATAAACCGGCTTCCAAGTGCGGTCTGGTGATTGACATAACAAGCGGGTGGGTTTAATGCGGCGCATGTGGCGCACCAACATACGCCGCAACTCTGGCGTAGGGGCCAACAAGCCATCAGGCTGATCGAGAAATATCACTTCGCGCAGCCCTAAAATGTTGGCGGCAACACGTTGCTCAGCTTTGCGGGTTACGGTAATTTGATGTCGGGCAACATCCGAGATGTCTTCAAAATCATCAGCCCCGCCACCAGAGGCATCGGTGCAAACGATGAGATGGATGGCCCAGCCATCGCGTGCCCATTTCGCCATTGTGCCGGCGCAGCCAAATTCAGCATCATCGGGGTGGGCGACGACGACCATTGCAATTTTAGGGAGGTCTGTAGTGTTCGACATAAGCAAATTAATCTAAAGTTTCAATAAGTAGCAAAACAAATTTTCACCAAAGTCATTATCATGAAAAATTTCAGAATAGTGATTACAGTATTTTATGTATCTTCATCCCAATCATATTTATTCAATCTCTAAGACATCATTGGTAAATGAAATTAGGTCATCAAGATGATTTTCAATGATATCTTTTAAGATTTTCACCTGCAATTTTTGGTATTCATGCACCAAAATATTACGAAACCCCACCATTGAAGTTAATTTTTGGGCTGTTGCGACAGGCACAAGCCCAGATTGCGACAACAAAATAAAAGCATCTTTGCTTTCTTTTGGCAATCCCAGTTTTTTTACTTTAACAACATGGTTCGCCAAATCAATACATTGCTCAGCAGCCCTTTGTAAATTGAGTGATATCGCATCCTGTTTAAAAAAATCATCTTCAAATGAGACAAGCGATGGATGCACATAATACAAACGAATTTGCCGGACGCAACGCTCAATGCTCTCCTTTTTGTTCAAAATAATGTCGTCAATCATTTTATAAAAACTACTAGCGGCCTGATACCGGTACCGCCAAAATACGTTTTTGGCGAATGATGTCGGCAATAATTTCACGACGTTCTTCGTTTAATTTTTGATAAAACGACATACATAGCATCTCAAATTCATCCACTGCCGTTTGGTTTTTATTTAAAATGAGTTGACCAGTATGAATAATTTCGTGTTGAAAGACGGTATTGGCAAGACGTAAGTTGATGAGGTCAATTGATTTATTGCTCAAATGGTTCAATGCTTGCCAACAATCCCCAAGTGTTAAATCGCCGGCTTTTTTAGCGGTAAGATGAGGCAATAAGATGGCAATATCAATGTCGCTGTCTATGCGTTCATAGTCGCTGGCGTGCGAACCAAATAAATAAACCCCTTGAACATCGGGATAAAAACTTTGGATGACTTGAGCAATTTGTTGGCTTTGCATATTAGTTTTCTATCAAAGCCCCTTGAATTGTGGCCATAAACCATTCGAGTTGTTTGGGGCCAAAGGGGTAGAGCGAACGCACATTCCAACTGGTGGGTTGCATGTTGTCCTCAGCATCAAAGAGGTCTAATTTGCCATTATGACGCACTGCCACGGTAGGTTTGCGCTCAGCCAAATCTTGTTCAAGGTCGTTTTCATCAAGCGGATTGCATTTGATCAGATGAAAAACATAATCAGCATCATTTTCGCAAGCGCGGGCAATGTATACATCATAAATATCACCCCATGCAAAATATAAATGTTCATGGGTCAGGGCAATTTCGCCGCGCATTAAACGGGTAGCTTGATCAACGTCAAAATTTAGATCATCACTAAGGTCATCGGCAGAATCTGAAAGTGTGCTCATATCGCGGCGCTAATTATATGAAGTAAAATAATTGCTAATAGAATCATGATCGAAGGCATTGTCATCAAGTCAATCGTGTCGCATAGCGACGAACGGCAAGCATTCCGCGAAATAATACGGGTCACCGACAGTTTTTTTGGCGAAGGGTTCGGGCAGTTTAGTCATGCCATTATGTTGCCAAGCACTGCCAAAGGGTGGCATATTCATAAAACGCAAGTCGATTGGTGGTATGTGCCGATTGGAGCATTGGTTTTAGCTTTGCACGACAAACGCGAAGGTTCACCTACATTCGGGCAAACCCAAGAAATTTTGATGGGTGATATTTATCCCCCCATTGTGGTTAAAATTCCGCCGGGTGTCGCGCATGGATGCCGTGTTACCGGCGGGGTAACCCACTTGTTTTATATCACATCCTCTGTTTATAACCCTGCAGAAGAAGGGCGCATCCCACACGATGACCCCAGCATTGGTTATAACTATCGTAAATTTCCAGATGTGAAATAACCCATTTAATAAAACACGCAGGTGCGACTCGCAAGAAGATAAAAATATTTTTTGCATAATTCGCACTTGCGTGTTTTATTTTTCTAGTGAATCAAGTTTCTGAGCATATAGTGATATCGGCAAAAATTTATTTATTTTATTTACCCCCTTGCTCTTTTTATTTTTCTAATTTTCTGTAATGAGCGATAATAAGACTCAAATAGGCTATTTTAAAAATATTTATCACCTGTGCTTAGCGGCGCTGTTACTTTTTACCAGCGCTTGTTCGTCTATACAACCTCAGCCCATAACTGGGGCAAAAATAATTATTGTTTGGCATTCATTAAATGGGCTACGCGAGCGGGTTTTGCTGGACTTAGTTGATCGTTGGAATCGCTCGAATAGCGACAATACAACCATTATTCCAGAGCGACGTGATACGGCAGCCATTCAAGCTGCCATGAGCAATGCAAATGCCACAGCACGGCCTGCACTTATATTAAGCGCACCTACCCAAGCTGCGTTATATTACCAACAAAGCTATCTGCGTTCGCTCGATAATTTTATTGCCGACCCTAACCCCGATGTTGGCTGGGCAACACAAGACCGTAATGATTTATACCCTTTTGTATTTAATTCTGGGCAAGCCATTGATGGCGCAACAATCGGCATCCCGTTTGCATCGACGATGCGGGTTGTTATGTATAACCGCAATTGGGTGCGCACTACCACCAATGGCACTGATACCATCCCGTTAGATTGGTCCCAATTTACCGCTTTGTGTGCCAAAATTGCCACACAATTTCGCGGCACGCCTTGTTTTGGTGTAGAAGGGAATGCAATTACGATGGACGAATGGGTAAATGCACATGGGGGACGTGTGCTTACATCAGCAGGGCAAGTAAATTTTCCATCGCCAGTAATCAGTATTGGACTAGAGCGTATGATGGGGTTTGTGCAATCCGGCCAAGCTTATCGCACCAACGATTCACAATTTTTGCGTGAAGATTTTATTACCGAGCGTGTTCCTTTTATGTTTGATTGGAGTGATCGTATTGAGGAATATCGCAAAGCCGTCAAACAACGTGGCAATTTTCCATTGGGCATAGGGTTGCTACCCAGCACAAATGCGATAGCTTCTGCTCCAATGCAATCTTCATTATGGCTGGTGGTCAAGTCGCCCAATATTGAACGTGAAAAATATGCATGGAAATTTGTGAAATGGCTAAGTGCGCCAGAACAAACATTGCGCTGGGCTGTTGCAACCGGCGATTTACCAGTGCGTTCATCAGCCGCCAATTATTTCCCAACCTTACAAGATTCTGGTCTAACCAATCGCCAAAATGATGCAATCGTAGCTTTTTGGCCGCGTATGGGGCAAGCCGCCACTGCTTCACCAGCGTTTGTGCATATTCCCTGCATCAAAAATGCACAATCTGATAGTATTCGCCAAATTTTAGATGGCACAATCATCACATCTACTATTTTAGGCTTCCAATCCAGTGTTGCTGGCACACTTGCCAATGGTTGTTTTCTCAAATAGGATAAACTTTGCATACTTTAAGCAAAGTTTCAGTTTACACTCAAGAATTCTACACTTTCTTACCTTATACTCATCCTTGTTGAATCACTGTAGAGGATCTGTTCAATCTATATAACAAATGGGGAATGACGTAAGTTTTAACATGTATTCAGATGTGCCGGTATTTAATATTAAAGCGGTTACACAACGCACAGGCATTTCGGCCCCTACCTTAAGGGCTTGGGAACGCCGTTATAACGTATTATCACCATCACGTAGTGATGGTAATTACCGGCTTTTTTCTGAGCGCGATATCGCTATTCTTAATTGGCTGAACGAACATTTACAGTCGGGAATGAGCATTAGTCGGGCGGTTGCATTATTACATGCGAATCATAAAAACCGCTTTGAAAATGAAAGTTACGTTTCTGATTTAGCCTCATTACGCATGGTTGGGGGAGCATCAGGCCATGAGGCTGACAATACCATCTTAAAAAATGCGACTGGTGATGTGGGTGATTATGCGCGTCAGCTACGCACAACGTTACATCGATCACTTATTCAAATGGATGAACAAAATGCTAACGCAATTTTTGCTGAAGCATTGGCTATTTATACACTCGAAGAAGTGTGTCAACAAATTATCACGCCGGTTTTGGTGCAAATAGGCGAAGATTGGCACGATGGTTTAATTAGCGTTACAGTTGAACATTTTGCCACCACACTATTACTCGGTAAGTTTTATTCGTTGTTTCATACCCTTGGCAGCATAAACGGGCCTTTGGTTTTAGTTGGCTGTGCACCATCAGAGCGCCATGAAATTGGCGCGTTAATAATCGCCTTGTTATTACGTCGCAAAGGTCATAATGTGCGTTATTTAGGCGCAGACATGCCTATTGGCGATTTGGTTGAAAGCGCTCGCAAACTAAAACCCTTAGCAATTGTGCTGTCGGTCATGATGTCTGAATCGGCAAACGAAATTACGCAACTGCCTACACGTCTAAAAGCCTATGCGCCAGATACCTATTTGTTTATTGGCGGCAATGCTTTTCGTAACTATACACAAACACCAAACCTTCCAGAAAATAAGATGGTGCGATATTTAGGTTCAGATATTTACGAGGGTTTGGCCGCCATTGAGCAAGTTTTACATTAACGCACCCAATCGGGCAAAGTGGCATTTTGTGCAATCAGTCGCATGTCACCTCCGTCGCTACGCACCAGCCAAATTTCTGGTTCACCCAAAAAACTGGCGGTGTTACGCACAGCAACAATCCAGTTATCGTCGCCACTCCATTTCAAGCCCCCGTAACTATAATAATCGCCATTCATACGTTGTGTAATGGATAGGGTTGTATTTTTAATTGGCTCAATTACCCAAATTTGTTGCCCATTTAAAGTAGAGTTGCTGCCATTAGATAGTTTGTCGCGCATCGACACGGCGAGCCGCGTTGATATCGTGTTTGACCAAACCGGCTGCGAAAATTGGCGATCCATAAATTCACCCATCGGCTCGATCACGCCACGACTAAAATCGGCCCGCATCAATACTTGCCGGTTTAAAACATCATCAACTTGATGCTGTATATAGGCCATTTGATGACCATCTTGTGACCAAGCAAACAATGGGTTTTGCACATTGTCAATCACATCGATTGCGCTCACAGTAACCTCTGGCATATTTAATTGCACAATATTAATTTGTTCATGGGTGCTATCAAAATAAGCCAATTGATTGGTGCTAGGTGCCCATTTGGGAAATACACCTTGAGCTGGCATATTTTCTGAGGTGTTAAAAATTAATGGTCCATTTTTTTTGCGTATCAAATCAGCAATCCATATTTCTGTATTGGCTGAAGCGATTGGCTGGCGCTTTTCATATGCCAATAATGACCCATCTGCCGCCCATGATGGGGTAGCACATAACATTTGAGTGCATTCCACCACTAATTGACGTTGGCGCGTCTCTAAATTAAGCACCCAAATATCGCGATTGCGTTGTGTATTGTCCCGATCTGCACTATAAGCCAGCAAATTTCCGGTGTTATTTACCGAAAAATCATAAACTCCAAAATCTTCCTTTGTCAAACGCTCTGGGGGCGCAGACGAATTGGGATCAAGTAAATAAAGGTCGCTTGCGCCAAAAGCTGGCGCTAAATACACTAACCTTTGTTTTGATATTGTTGTTTTTGTAAATTGATTTGCCCGAATATAACCTAACGTAAAAATAATTAAGCCAAATAAGCTTATTATGGCAATAACAGCGAAATCTAATCGGTCAATTTTTTTTATTCTCATAAGTCGTTACATTGTCGATGATACAATTTATATATGCAGATTACATTGAAATCGCTGAAACGTATCGATATTATCAAACTAATTGGTCGCCTAGATGGCGTTGGGGTTGATGACCTTGGAACAACCCTTAATGATTTAGCCAAGCGTAAACGTTTCAGCCTGATTTTAGATTGCGAAAAATTAAGCTATATTAATAGCGCTGGTTTGCGAACCCTTGTTACTACATTAAAAAACTGCAAATCAAATCATGGCAACTTGGTATTTACGCATGTAAATGAGCAAATTGCTGATACATTTTCTATTGTTGGGTTTCAAAGCCTTTTTGAGCAATTTGATACGCTTGTAGACGCAGTCGATTCATTTAATTAAAAGCAAAATATTTTTAAGAAAACGCATTTAGTGCGTTTTTTTATTTTATGTGCATGGCATTATTGTATATAACATATCGATAATAGCTGAAGTATCTTCATTCATTAGTATTTCGTGTTTTGGAAATGCCCCCAATTATTGAGAAGATACAAGATACTGTAAAAATATGATGTTAAAAGAAATGCGCGTTAATGCGGAATCAAGTCAATTATTAAATTTGGCTTCTTTTGCGGCTGTTGCTGCAAAGGAAGCAGGTTTTGATCATAAACAAACTTGGCGCATTGAATTAGCAGTTGATGAGGCATGTGCAAATATTATTGAGCATGCCTATAAGGGTAAAAATGGTGGGTTGATTACCCTAAAAATTGCGATTGAGCCAAATAAATGGATGCAGATTGTCGTAGAAGATCAAGGCAATGGTTTTGATCCAAGTAAAATACCCAGTGTATTACCCGTAACCTCACTTGAAAATACACGGGTTGGTGGCATGGGTGTTCACATCATACGCGCGATTATGGATGAGGTTAAATTTGAGTTTAAAATACCGTATGTGGGCAATCGCCTAACCATGATTAAGAAGGTCTGAAGCTATGTCTTCGAGTTTGACAATTAACGAATTAACACCTGAAAGATTGAAAGATGGAACCATAACGGTGCCAGTGCTACAGGTAAGTGGTCGCCTAGATACACATACTGTTAGCATCCTTGAAAAAGCCATGTCGCAGGCTATGTCAAAAAATGTTAAGTCATTGGTTTTAGAAATGTCTGGCTTAACTTATGTTTCTAGCAGTGGTTTGCGGGCTTTGTTAATGGCGCGACGTGAAGCACGTGAGCGTAAGGGCACCATTATGTTATGTGCATTAACACCTCAAGTGCGAGATGTATTTGATATGGTGGGATTCACATCTTTGTTTGATATTCGTGATACGTTAGAAAATGGGCGGACGGCGCTTATTTAACGTCATTAGTTTTGCCAAATTGAGAAACTGCTGATTTGAGGATTTCTTTAGCTTGCTAAAGGAATCCTCAAATCAGCAAAAACAATATTTAAAATTCTAATTTTTTATAGCGCATTGCCACACTTTCAATTAAGCCAATAGCTATAATCGCTGAAATAAGATTACTACGCCCATAACTGACAAATGGCAATACCACGCCAGTCACAGGTAACAAACCCACTTGCATACCTAAATTAATATAGGTTTGCAAGAAAAATACGGCCGCAATGCTAATACACAACATGCGTCCAAATACGTCATGTGCGATCCACGCTGCACGTAGGGCACGATAAATGATAAACATGAGGATAGCGACAAAGGCTGCAGCGCCAAAAAAGCCTAATTCTTCGCCAATAATCGAAAAAATAAAGTCTGTGTGCCGCACTGGTAAAAAGCGTAATTGACCTTGTGTCCCTTGTAAAAAACCTTGACCAAGCCACCCCCCAGAACCAAAGGCAAAAAGTGCTTGACATGTTTGATAATTTAAATCATTGATATTTTCAGGGGCGCATTTATCGCTATTGGGGTTGGGGGTGCGATTTTGATTGGGGTTAATGCCAATAAAACTTTGAATGCGATTAATTTGATAATTGCGAATAATAGCTGGGCGCTGATTTTTTTGTGCAGCATCGGCAGCAGCTTGGCAAGCTGTATCTTTCGCCTCACATTCAATTTGGGGCTGTTCAATCAGATCAAACCCAAACACAACCGAGCTAACAAATACAATAATGACAACGGATAAGGTCACTCCAAGCAATGCACCAATATGCCGGCTTTCAATGCCACCCGCAAATACCATTGTCACCCACATAAAAGTAATAATGAGTGCTGTGCTTAGATTGGGTTGGCGCAAAATCAAAATAATACAGGGTGCAATTAAAACCCCTGACAAAATAATGGTTTCGAGGTAAGGGCGTTTGCCTTGTCGGTCTGCAATAAATGCAGCAATTACGATGCCTAATACAAGTTTGGCTAACTCGCCGGGTTGAAAGTCAAAACCGCCAAGGTTATACCAACGACGGGCTTCAAAGCGTAATTCACCAAAAATAAGCACACCCAAAAGCAGTGCAAGGATAACAAAATATAGTAACCAAGCAAGCCCTTTCAGCAATGAGTAATCGCTGATTGTAATAATAAACAAAATAACAATACCTAACAACGCCGTTACGGCTTGATTGGTGGGGGCGCGTTCAATTTCTGGATCGCCGCGTGAGGCGCTATAAATCATTGCTACGCCTAGCGCAATAATAAGCGCTACAGCGATCAAGAGGAAATAGTCAAAATGTCGCCAAAGTCGACGATCAGGCATACGACTATTTTAATAGCGTTACATTAGTGTTAGGTTTCAATTGTTGGTTGATCGGGTCGCCGTAGGTCGGCGACTATTTTTGAGCGGCACATCGACCAATAAGCGCCGTTCACCCGACTCTTCATCCATGTTGATTGAAATATAGCTAGGATCAATATTGAGTCGATTCGAAATTGCCATAATAATGTCATTTCGAATCTCTTCAAATAACCCCGGCGATATTTCAGCACGGTCATGTATCAACACGAACTGTAGTCGGCTTTTGGCATCTTCTGCCGATTTTTTACCGAAGAGAAGCTCGCGAAATGATGACATTAGGCTCTCCCAAATAGCTTTTGCCAAAACGATCCGGTGGATGGCATCGTCAGTGGCACACTTTCGCCGACAATACGTCGAGCGATATCACGATAGGCTTGCGCTGCGCTGCCTTTGCTATTTAGCACCACAGGTTGCCCACGATTGGTTGATGAAAGAATTTCCTCATCTTCGGGCACAATGCCGATAACTTGGGACGATAAAATCTCTGTGATATCTTCAACAGAGAGCATGTCTTTTTTCTTTACCCGTGCTGAATCAATACGATTTACAATCAACATGGCCGGGCCTTTTTGATGTGCCTCAACTAGCCCAATCACGCGGTCTGCATCACGCACTGACGAAACTTCGGGGTTTATGATGACAATCACACGATCAGCTGGAGCAATAGCCGTCTGAAAGCCTTGTTCAATGCCTGCTGGTGAATCGATAAGAATGTAATGAAATTCGTCGCGCAATTCATTAATCATATCAACCATTTGCTGCGGCTTAATTGCTGTTTTGTCGCGGGTTTGGGCTGCAGGCAATAGATATAGCTCGCCAGCTCGTTTGTCACGAATAAGGGCTTGACGCAATTTGCAGCGTCCTTCAATAAAATCAACAGAGTCGTAGACAATGCGATTTTCTAAACCTAACACAATATCAAGATTGCGCAATCCAATATCGGCATCGGCAATAACAACTTTTTTACCGAGCAAAGCCAATGCGGTGCCAATATTTGCGGTAGTTGTTGTTTTACCAACACCGCCTTTGCCTGAGGTGATTGTAATGACTACGGAGTCCATTCGATAATATTCATTTCCTGATTAACAATTTTTGCCATTTCTGGCTTGGGATATTTGCGTTTTTTATCGGCAGGCACCCGGCGGGTTGTATTGCCAATTCGCAAGATGCTCGGCGCTAAATCGAGTGCGCACACAATGGCTTTATCATTACCTGTTGAGCCAGCATGCGCTGCGCCTTGTAATTTCCCCCATACAATGATATCACTTCCGGCAATGAGTTCTGCGCCGGGATGCACATCGCCAATAATGACAATATGACCCGGGTGACGGAGGGTTTGCCCAGACCGCACCAGTCGCTGCAAAAATATACCATCACTTCCTTCAGCTGTTGCAGCAAATGGGTTTTCTTTGAGGGTTCCAATATCGTCAGTGACCAACGAAGGCATTTCTTCGTTATTGGGGTCCGTTGCCAAGTTCATTCGTCGCGTATTAGCGATTGTCTTATCGTTTTGTGATGCAATAGCCCATAAATTAACCCGATAGCTTTCTAATAATGTTTTTGCAATTTGAAGGTCATCCAGTGATAGGCTAAGACCTCGCACATCAAAAGCAACCCTAGCATTTTGAAAAAAGCTACCGCTTTGCTCTAGTTTTACTTTTAATTCATCTAACTGTGTCGCCCATGTTGCGTTTTCGGCATCGCTAAATAAAATAAGTAACCCTTGTCGCAATCCTTTGATTGAAATCATGAATGGCTCTATTATCTATGAAAATATCAGGCGTTAAACTATTTTTTATAACAAATCATCCTAAATACGCATTTATAACCAACACTATTCCGATGAAATTTTGCTGCTTTCAATCTTGGCACGGTCTTTTTCGCTGAGCGGAATATTAAAATAATCGGCAATGATGCGCTGTGCTACAGGTGCTGCAACCCCAGAGCCTTGGCCACCATTCCAGACATAGATGGCGAGTGCAATCTGAGGTTTTTCGGCTGGGGCATAGGCCACAAACCACGCATGAGTGGGTTGTTCTTCTATACCCGGGTAACAAATTTTTTGTCGGCTGGCAATATCATCACAAAATTCAGCCGTGCCAGTTTTACCCGCATAAGCAAAGCCCGGAATACGCACACTTTTAGCCGTGCCATTTTCAACAACATCCAGCAAGGTGCTACGAATTAAGTTCATTGTGGCGGGTGAAATGGGTGATTTGGCAACAGGTTTGGCTTGAAATGGTTTGACAACATTGCCACGGCTATCGACAATTTCGCGCACAAGTTGGGGTTGATAAAATGTGCCACCATTGGCAGTGATGGCAATCATGTTTGCCATTTCGAGCGGTGTCACCAACAAATACCCTTGTCCGATTGATAAGTTGTAGCTATCGCCAGTTGTCCAAGGGGTGCCAGTTGCACGCCGAACTCCTTGGGCTGTGGGAATAAACCCAGATATGTTTCCAATTTCAACCCCAAAAGTATTACTAATGCCAAAGTTTTTTGCCCATTTTTCTATTTTTACTGGCCCAAGTTCGGCATCTTCCATCCCAACAATCCGTTCTGCGCTATAGCCACCCACCGCTTTATAAAAAAAGGTGTCGCACGAATTTCGTAATGCATCGGTGATACGTTGTGGCCCATGCCCAGTGCGCAACCAACAAAAGAATTTTTGACCTAATTTAGGTTCTTCAGGAAAAAACTTGTTAGGCAAAACGAAAATACCCGGGTCATTAATGACTGTATTTGGCGTAACCGCGCCTTCTTCTAATAATGCCGCAGTGGTTACTATTTTAAAAATAGACCCCGGCGGCACTTTATCGGCTAGGGCATGATTTACTAAGGGACGATGTTCATTTTTTTCAAAGGCCTCATAATCTTTTTGGCTAATGCCTTGCACAAATAAATTATTGTCATAGCCGGGGAACGACACCATGCCTAATACTTCTCCGGTATTGGGGTTTAATGCTACTGCGGCAGCACGAGGCGATTTTCGGATTTGCATTGCCTCGGATAAGTGTTCTGCCATGATGCGTTGTAAGCGAAGGTCTAAGGTTAATCGCACATTGTTGCCATCGGTCGGAGGAATAGATTCGCCAACACGGCGAACTTCTTCACCTGAAACATCTAATTCAACCCGATCTAACCCTTTTGCCCCGCGTAATGATTCTTCTACCGCCGCCTCAATACCAGTAATGCCAACTTTATCATTGACTGGGTCATAAATTGGTTTGGGATAATCGTTGAAGCGTGTAGATGGAATTTTTCCAACATACCCCAAGATATTCCCCAATAATTCTTTGTATGGATAAATACGCGACGCTGTCGTTTGAACCACAACCCCGGGCATAGAAACAGATTGCTCTTGAATAATTAAAGCTAAATCCGGCGGAACCCGTTCGGCCAGCACAACGACTTCGTAGCTTTTAGACGCATTTTGCGCTTGAAAAACCTTGGTAAAAATATCACCGGCAGTGATAGAAATCTTATTTGCATTTGATATATTTGAAGTCGCTGTAATAGACCCAGTATTGGTAATATTTTGGTTTTTACTAAATTGATCAGAGAGATTGAGCATATTTGCCAAGCGGTTATAAATGGCAATACGGTCAAGGCGTTGTTCAATAGCGCCTTCAATATTATCTTGACCACGTGGTAACCGAGCTGGAATGATGCCAACTTGATATTCAGGCGCATTCAAAATAAGCGGCTCACCATTTCGATCAAATACCAGCCCGCGTAGGGCAGGGGGGCGGCGCTCTGAGATAAGGTTGGCACGGGCACGCTGCAACAAGGTGTTTTGTTTGACAATTTGCAAATCAAACATACTTGTCATAATGAACCCAAATGCCAGCAACATCCCCAAACCAATTAACAAGATCCGAAAACGGCCTTGTTGGTTATCGGGTGGTGGTGTTTGGCTGCTACGCCGTCGAATGGGGATATCTTGAAGAATCATAGCAATGGTTTCAAATGGTAAAAAGACAGGGTTTAATAGACACGACGACGTTGTTGTGGTGAAAATCGTTCAACCAACCGGAAGGCAACATAGACAACAAGCGCAATAACACAATTAACCGCAATGGTGGGAAGCAATACACCACTGATTGAATCGACTACATTGATATTAATTTTTTTGATCAAAATAGCCACAATAATTGTCGCATGGGTTAAAGCCGTAACAACCGCAATTCGGATAAAAACCCGCACAAGCTCTGGCACAATGGGTGACTGATCAATTGCTTCGGCGATTAGGTTGCCAATCATTATGCCAAGGGTAATGCTACCAAAGGGGGTAGAGGCCAACAAGTCGAGCATTAAACCGCCTAAAAAACTCCAGACAAAACCTTCGGTGCCACGAAAAGCGATCCACAATGCCATAACAACAATAATCAGGTTAGGGCGAATAGGGCTGTTGATTACGGGGGGCAATAGGCTTGATTCAATTAAACCCAACCCAAAAATTAACACGAGTGGGATAAGGATACGACGCATAAACTAATTTAAGGTGCTCCCCAATTTGGAGTGCTATTGGTAATAACCAATACAACTTCAAGATGATTTAAATCGACGGCTGGTCGCAATGTGGCTTCTTTAAATAGTTGAGAATCGGTGCTGGTCACTTTTTCAATTTGGCCAACTGGCAGGGAAGGGGGGATAGCACGACCTAATCCACTCGTAACCACAAGATCCCCGACCACCAGATTCTCAGTTTGTGAAACATTTTGCAATTTCAAACCGCCAGACCTCCCGCCTGTGACAACACCGGTAGCACGGCTACCACTTAAAATGACATTAACAAATGAATTTGGGTCATCAATTAATTGCACTTGTGATGTTGTTGCATTGACCAAACCAACCCGCCCAACCAAACCAAAACCGCCGCCAACAACCGGCATACCGCGTTGAATACCATGTTGTGCCCCTGCATTGATTGTAATATAGCGTTGATAAGGGTTGAAATCTGACGCGATAACAAACGTGCAAACCAGACCAACTGGGCGCGTATTATTATCGTTGGTGCAGGCCGGGTTTCCCAAGCCAATTACATCAGCCCCGATCAGGTTTAGGGTGGGGTTATCGGTTGCAAATTTAAGCAGTGCGCGATATTGATTTGTGATTGCTTGAAATTCTTTAAGCCGCGTATTTTCATTGGTTAAATCTTGCAAACGCTTTTCTAATGCAAGATTACGTTCACGCAAATCACCAGTGTTGCTTGTGGCACCAAAAAGTGTCGCAATTGCTTGCCCAATATTTGACAATAGACGTTGGGGTGGGGCAAGGATATAAGAAAGTGGTCCTTGCCCTACTTGTGCTTGAAAGCCAAGGCTAATCGCTACGATAACAGCGGCAATAATGAATAACAGTAGCGGTAAAACAAAAGATCTATTTCGTCGTTGGCCCATTTATTGGGGTTAATTATGATGCGATTGAAATGTGTTGTTGAAAAAACTGACTTTTCATAGACTCTTCAGAAAAGTCTTTGACAGAGGTTTTAGCCGATATCACTATATGCCTGCTAAGCACAACTTGAAGTGATATCGGCATATAGCCTTATTGAGATGAGATCAAAAAAAGATGCCACCAATTAAGGTGGCATCTTTTTAATAACCTGCCGGTCTAATCCTCATCGTCGTCGTCATCGCCCCAGAGATCGTCGTCATCCAAATCATCATCATCGAGGTCAAAATCGTCATCATCGAGGTCGAAATCGTCATCATCGTCATCATCGTCTTCAGACTCGCCAAGTTCCTCAAGCGATAACTCATCATCATCACTAATAGCGATGGGGTCTTCCTCATCCTCCAAATCATCCTCATCCGACAAATCTTCTTCGTCATCTTCACGCGGGCGGCGAGCTAGCACGACTGGGAGCGCAGTAAGTTTTAAAGTTGGGATCGTCAAAGGCGCTAATGTTTCTTGCAATGCAAATGGCAAAGCAATGATATTTTCATTCAATGTGGAATAAACTTGCATCATTACGAATAACCTCAATTTCGTTTGAGATAGCTAAGCCAATATATTAATTAGATATTAATACATTAACCGCAAAAGATTATACACGAACTAAGCCTCAAAATCTTTCGGCAAAGAGGATTTTTGAGGTTTAGTTTTTTCTAGGGTATTTTTTGTTGGCAGGGGGAATTTTTAAATTGTTAAGTATTTGACACAATGCTTATTAAGTATAATACTTATATGCAAGAACCCCCCACTATCGTTACTTATGATTTAATTGAAACTTTCATCAGAACACTAGATGACGCCAGCCCTAATACGCGAAATGCATATTGGGCTGGCCTAAAACTGGCAGCTGAGGTTAAGCTTAAGATTGCCGAAACAATACTGCAAGACTTTGCTGCTGCAATTTCCAAACGTAAATTTGCTAAAGCCACCCGCCAGCTTTATGTAACCTCATTAAGGCGTTTTTTAGAATGGCTAGATGCCACCGATCAACTGCCCGTGAATTTCAATCGTGCAAAAGCCGAAGCCAAACTAAAACTGGCACGAGGCGGCGCACATGGTGGTTATAAATTTCGTCAACCTGACCCAGATTTAGCCAAAATTATTACTTATTATGATACTTTAGAGCGACCCGATGGCGATATACAATATCTCGAATGGTTGCGCAGTAAAGCCATTATGCATACCCTATATGCATCGGCTGGGCGCGTGAGCGAAGTTGCGACATTAACACGAGCACAAGTGGCTGATGGGCGGGTAAGCGAAGTATTCATTACCGGCAAGGGTGAAAAACAGCGTATGTTGATGTTGACAACAGAAGCACAAACGGCTATTCGAGCTTATTGTGCAGCGCGAAATGATGCCTCCCCTGCCCTATTTGTCTCGCATCGGCGCGGCAAAAATGAGCGTCAACCGCTTACCCGTGCTAGCATTTGGAATTTGGTCAAGGCAGCTGCAAAGGCTTTGGGATTGAGTGCAACCACATCTCCGCACTCATTTCGTCATTTCAGGGCCACTCAGTTGCTAAATGAAGGGATGCCACTAGAGAGCGTGCAAGCCTATCTTGGGCATACCTCACCCGAAACCACTCGAATTGTGTATGCACACACACATACAGCGGTTTTACGTGATCAATTAAATACTTATGGGTTAAATCCGAAGGAGGCAATTTGTTCTAAAACTGGCAAATCAAATTTGCCGTAATTCGGCTAAAATGATTACAACTTACATAATACACACATCATTTTTCACTGGGGGATTTCATGCAAAGCACAAAGAAATCGAAGACGGCAGAAAATAGTACACCAGATGAACGAAAAACACCAATGCAAAGATTCATCGCCAGAATCAAAAAAATTGCATTATGGTGGCATTACGTTTGGTTGGGTGTCATTATTAGCACTGTTATATATTATTTGGAATTAACTTCATCAATAAGATTAGCTTCGGTTATTATTTTTATTGTCATTGCAATATTTTCTTATAAAGCATATCAAACCTTAAAGTTGCGATGGACAAATGCAGCATTAGCGACCTTATCTTTTGGTGTTGGTGGTGCAATTTATCTTGATAAACTAACACAAGTTCTTGCTACAGGATTAATTCTTATTATGATATCGTGTATAATTTTTATTATTTGGGCTTTTGCGGTTATGATTCAATCTCTCTATGTAAAAGGACCGCCTTCAACTTCTTAGGTATCACAGCTTAAACACTAATGTTAGATGGAGGATCCCCCACCTCAAAATAATGCCACCAAAGCCTAATGGCAGCTTCGTCATAAAAATACCACCAGCCATTGGGTGAATGTCCCATGCCTTCAATCTCAAGTGTCCCTACCCCATCGATATGGCTTAAGGCACAGGGCACAACACCATCGCCCCATTGTTCGCCATTGCCGCTTAAAAAGCTGTAATAACGATGCGCAATTTTTTCACCGGTTGTCCCATCTTTGTTGCCTAAAAAAGCGCGTCCAGTAACATTAAGATATTGAACATGTGGGTAATATGCGCCGGGATAAGTTTGATCAACCCATAAGATGTGTTGCAAGCCACGATGCACTTTTACTTGGTCTGGCACGCCTCTTAGCGGGCTGCCGAGGGTGATAAGGCGCGTGACATGTTGATGCCCGGCGTATGCTTTTAATAGTCGTTTGAAACCGCGCCGTGTTTCTAAGCCATCTAAATGATCAGCTAAATAAGCCCGCGAAATAACACCACCTGCACTGTGCCCAACTAACATTACTTTGTCGGCCCCAGTTTCACGCATAGCATGTTGCACCGCCCTATGGGTTAATTCTAGCGCCAAGGTATAACTGGTAATGCTGGCTAAAGTCCATGTCCATCGGTGAATATTGGTAATAAACACGCGCCGACCTGACACCCGTGATAAGGCTTCTGCGCCTGATTTGTAATCGCGCCAACTCGAGGCAAACCCACCAACAATAACAATAGGCTCTTTCATGATTTTCGTTTGTTTATTTTAACTACATATCGCGTAGCCTTAAGCATACGAAATTGATCAACGAAAGGTTGCAAAACTATGCACGTATGCGGGTTCGATATAAATCAAGCAGCCGTTTGCCATCGACTTGCATCAAACAATTTACTTTTGGCGATTGCCAAAAACGCAAACGGCGGGCAGCAATCGTTGCACCCATTGCTGGGCCATCGGTCGCCACAATAATTGGCCATTGATGCCCAACATAAATACTGGGGTCAATAAGATAAGCAATGGCTGATGGATCATGGGTATGCACCTCGCCATCTGGCATACCATACCAATCCAAATGAAATTGTTGGTAATAAGCCACAATTTGGCGAATAAATTGCCCAAAGCGATTGCCACCAGCAGCCAATTCATCAAAATAAGCGGCATTCATTTGCACCGACTCGGTCACATCTAAACCAGCCATCGTAATTGGCCACTCAGCCCTAAAAACCAGTGCCGCCGCATGCGGGTCATTATGAATATTGGCTTCGGCCAAAGGTGAAACATTACCGGCATGTAACACACTCCCCCCCATCATTACCACTTCTTTTACTTTTTTGGCAATGCGTGGCTCTAATTGCAACGCCAACGCAATGTTGGTAAGCGGCCCAACTGGCACAAGTGTAATTTCGCCGGGTTGTGACATGACCTGTTCAACAATAAATTGAGCCGCATGTTGATCAACCTCATGCATATTGGGGTTAGTTAAATATTGCCAACCAATATTTCCCATCGCATCATCGCCATGCACGAATTCGCCAGTGGGATGTGGTGCAATAACCAATGGCACGTTTGCGCCTTTTGCTACTGGAATATCTGGACGGCCAGCAAAATCAAGCAGATTAAGCGCATTGCGCGTCGTTGCATCTACATTGCTATTGCCAAAAATAGTGGTTAACCCGACAATCTCAATTTCAGGCGAATTTAACGCAAACAACAATGCCATTGCGTCATCAACACCCGGGTCTGTGTCGAAAATAATTTTGTGGACCATAAACAAAAAAAAGCGGCGATGTTTGCATCCCGCTTTCGATTAAATAAAGGTATGAAAAAGACTACATGCGGCGCGAAATACGCCCACGTGTTAGATCATATGGAGACAACTCGAGCCTAACGCGATCACCAAGCAAAATACGAATGTAAAACTTACGCATCTTTCCAGACAATGTTGCTAATACCTCATGACTGCCCTGATCGAGTTTTACGCGAAACATGGTGCCGGGTAATGCTTCGACGACTTCGCCTTCGACCTCTATTGTGTCTTCTTTCTGCTTTACGTTCTCGTCTTCGTTATATCTTTTCTTGGTGTATCTAGCCATAAATCACGCTTATTATACTTCCAATTAATGCTTTTTTGATCTTAATGCATAAATCTCACGTTCAAGTTCATTATCGGGTTTGGGCAAGGGCTTTTGTTGCAGTTGCAATTGGTCAATTTGGCTTAATATTGCTGCTCCTCGTTGCACTTGGGCAAGGCGCAAAGGGTGATAATCGGCCTCGGCAACTTTGCCAACCCGATAATCATCATCTAAATCGCGAATATTATGAATAATCGTTCGTCTTTCAGCTTCTAACGATTCAAGCAAGGTCGGTAATGGTTGCGCCAATTGCCTTTTTTCTAATAATGGTGATATCACAAAAGCGACACACACAATAAATAAAGCAGCGGCTGCGAAATAAGTGGCCATAAAAGTTATTCTGATATTAATTTACCAACGACATCGTTTAGAACTTGCGAGCTAAGCGGTTGAATATAAACGTATCGAATGACACCCGTTTTGTCAACAATAAATGTTTCGGGTTGACCAGTAATACGATATTGGTTTTTGCCAATCCGTTGTTGAAAATCTAAGCCATTTGGATAGCTAATGCCAAATGATTGTAAATAACGGATTGCAGCAACTTCAGTATCTAATTCATCAATGCCGATAACCACTAACCCACGATCACGATATTTTCGCCATACGTTTTCAAGGTCTGGGGCCTCATCTCGACAAGGCTCGCACCACGAAGCCCAAAAATTGATAATCACGACTTTACCCTTCAAGTCTGAAAGTTTGACTGTGTCTCCAAAGCCGGCTTGGTAATCTTTATATAAATTAAGGCTAAAATCGGGGGCAACATCACCCACTTTAGGTCGATTCCCGGGTTGGCTGGCTAAGACTAATGCCGTAGCAAACAAGCCCCCCATCAATATCACCACAAGTGCAGAAGCGATTAAAAAAAGTTTTCGGCTACCCATTTAATTGTCACTCACTTGTTGTTCTAGTTGTTCAATAAAACGTTGCTCAGTTGTCATTTTCGGTGAAATGGTTGAAGCGCCAACCTGCGTTTGGTTTGGCAAATGGGTTGCGCGGTGTATTGTAAATATGCCGCCTGCGATCAAAGTTATTGCACCCAAAATAGGTAATACCCACAAGGTAAATGTCACACCAGATTTGGGCGGCTCTTGTAAAACGGTTTCGCCAAAACGGGTTTGAAAATAAGCCAAAATTTCTTGACTGTTTTTACCTGCTTCTAATTGCGCTTTAATTTCGCTTTTCCACTGGTTACACGTTTCAGTTGGGCAATCGGCCAAATTTCTACCGGCACAGGTCGGGCAATTAAGTTGTTTTGCAACTTTATAGGTGCTGTCATCTGTATTGGGGTCTACAGATTGGGCAGAAACAGGCAAAACAAAGAGAGTTGCGGCTAACCATATCACAATAATTGTCGCAATCGTGCGTCCGATTGTGGTTGATAATTTGTTGGCTTTGGCCTCTGTCACTTTTTCATGATTCCAAAATGCCGCAAAAAATCCTAACAACATCACAATACCACCAATCCAGATCCAATTAATCAATGGGTTGATATAAACTTGAAAAGTAGCCGTCTCGCCCTGCCCTTCCCATGCCGACAAAATAACATAGACTTCTTCGTTTAATGAGCCGGTAGTGTCGGCAATTGTTGCAGTGTGTTGTTGTGCTGGGTAGCCATCACGATGCGGGTATACGCTCCCAATTTCACGTCCATTTAAATCGGTTACCCAAACAGCCGCCTGAATGGTTTCGCAATCATCAAAATCACAGGGCACACTTTTCAAGCCACGATAAGTGAAGCGATAGTCATTCACCTCAAATGATTCGTTTAGTTTAAGGTTGCGCACCACATCTTCACCATACAATCCTTTACCCAGCGCCCCAATCGCCACAAGCACAACGCCAATATGCACCAAATAGCCACCATATCGACGTTGATTTTTTTGAAATAAACGTAACAGTGCGGTTAATGCCGATTCTTTATTATTATGCATACGCGCCATTGCACCGCGTCCATATTCAATGAGGGTTTGTGCCAAAGTGTAGGCACATAAAGCAAAGCCTAAAATTGCCAGAGGTTGACGTGTGCCGGTTGCAATTAAAACAATAATTATTAGCCCAGTAAATAAACCAGCCCACCGCGACTGTTTACCGATTGTGTTAAGGTTGGCTTTGCGCCACGCCAATAATGGGGCCACGCCCATCAATAAAACAAGTATGGCTAATTGGGGCACCACTGTTTGGTTATAAAACGGCGGCCCAACCGTAATTTTTGTGCCGTTAATGGCCTCAGAAAAAATGGGAAATGTCGTGCCAATAAATACAGTAAGCGCTGCGCTGACAAAAACAACGTTTTGTAATAAAAAAATACCTTCGCGTGAAAATGCCGCATCAAGTTTATGATCGCTTTGTAAGGTATCGAGCCGTGAAAACCATAATGATAAACAAATGACCAACATCACAATGATGAAGCCTAAGAAAATAGGGCCAAGGCTTGATTGGGCAAAAGCGTGAACCGAAGTTAACACCCCGCTACGCACAACGGCTGTGCCCCAAATGATTGACACAAAGGTCAATAACATCAGGCATACATTCCAGTTTTTAAACATGCCACGTTTTTCTTGAATCATGGCAGAGTGTAAGAATGCCGTGCCGAGTAGCCAAGGCACTAACGACTTATTTTCAACTGGATCCCACCCCCAATAGCCGCCCCACCCTAATACATCGTGTGCCCAGCGTCCGCCC
>CAMDWA010000042.1 GCA_945877855.1 Thermoflexus hugenholtzii JAD2
GCTCAATTTCAACCAAACGACTGAGTTCTCACTCAACGACATTCAAAAAGCCGGTCCCGAATGGTCGCATTATGGGCGTGGGGTGGCGCTGGCGTTGCAAAAGGCGGGGTATCACCTGACCGGTTTCGATGCCGTTATGTATGGCAATGTGCCCATCGCCAGCGGGCTGTCGTCATCTGCGGCCACCGAGCTTGCCACCATCATGGCGTTTTCGGCTAGCGCCGACGAAAATGAAAAATTGAAAATTGAAAATGCAGAAAAAAATTCTTCATTTTCAATTTTGAATTCTAAATTTTCGCTAGTCGAGGCGGCGAAGTTGGCGCAGCAGGCCGAGAACCAATTTGTTGGGGTGAATTGCGGCATCATGGATCAGTTCATCTCAGCGTTAGGTGCTGCGGGTCATGCGCTGATGATTGATTGCCGCAGCTTAGGTTACGAGCTTGTGCCGATGCCGTCCGGCGCGACCGTGTTGGTGGTTGATACCACTGCCCCGCGCACATTGGCAGGCAGCGCCTATAACCAGCGCCGCGCCGAGTGCGAGGCAGGCGCAATTTTATTTAACAAAGCCAGCTTACGCGATGTGACGATGGCCGAATTTAAAGCCTTACAGCCCCAATTGCCGACGGTCGTGATGCACCGCTGCGCCCATGTCATCATGGAGAATCAGCGCGTGCTAGACGCGGTGGCGGCGATGAAGGCGGGCGATTTGGAACAATTGGGGATTCTCATGAGCCAATCGCACGAGAGTTTGCGCGATTTGTATGAGGTAAGCAGCAAAGAACTCGACGCGGTGGTAGACATTGCCCGCGCCGAGGTGGGGGTATATGGCGCACGCATGACCGGCGCAGGCTTCGGCGGTTGTGCCATCGTGTTGGTCGCCAATGAACATGCCGCTGCCGTCGCCGCCAAAATCGCCGACGAATACCCGCGCCGCACCAGTCGCACGCCCAATATTTACCCCTGCGTGGCAAGTGCGGGCGCAGGCTTTGGAAAATTGAGTGAATAACCAAATGAGTGATTGCGAGTTAGTGATTCGGAGTTTTCATCCTTCATCCTTCATCCTTTATCCTTCCCCAATCACTCATTCACTCATTTGATTGTCCCGCGTGTCGCGCCGCACGGTTAGCCAACGGCGGCAGCCGTAGAGATGAAACCAGCGTTCGGTTTGCACCCCGGCGGGGTTGGTATACATAAATACGCGGTCAACATTGCGCGCATCTGGGTCGGTAATATGATCCGGCACACGCGGGATTTCGCCGTAAGTAAATTCTTCGATAGGGCGTTTGCCGCAGTGCGGGCAAGAAATTTGAATACTCATATGAGATTTTAGATTTTGGATTTTAGATTTTGGATTTGCTTTGCAATCCAAAATCTAAAATCTAAAATCCGACTAATGTGTTCCTGCTGAACCGCGATCCGCCATCGTGCGGTCGCGAGCGAAACGGTCAAGCGCAAACGGTGCGATCAGTTCGGGTGTTTTGCCGGTGGCGATCAATTCGGCCATTTGCTCACCGCTGGCGGGGATACCCTTGAAGCCCCACGTGCCCCAGCCGCTGGTGATGATAAATCCCTCGACACCGGTAAAGCCCATGATGGGCGAATAGTCGGGACTCATGTCACACACGCCCGTCCATTGGCGCAAAATGCGCAGGTCGCGCAAAAACGGCAACAAGGTAATGGCACGATACGACGTGGTTTGCAGCAAATGATGTCCCGTGCCATACGAATAGCTCGGCTGGCGATCAATCTCCGCGCCCATCAACATTTCGCCACGCGCCGTCTGCGAGACATAAAATAACAATGCAGGCGAGGCCAAAATCGGCTCGAATGAAAGCGAATAATGATTGGTGACAAAGGCCTGTAGCGGGTGACTGCGAATGGGCAAGCGCACGCCAGCCATATCGGCCAATTGCGTCACCTGCCCGCCGACGGCGCTCATCACCACCTTGGCCGAGATCGGGCCAGCCGTCGTTTGCACGCCGGTCACTTTGTCGCCATCTTTCAACATGCCGGTCACGCTGATGCGCTGATGCACATCTACTCCACGTTGCATCGCGCCCTCGGCATAGGCCCACACCACGCGGTCATGCCGCGCCGTTGAGCCACTATGATGATACGACGCACCCAACACTGGATATTCACCGCCGCCGCTCAGGTCAATTTGCGGGCACAGCTTTTTCACCTCGGCAGGGGTGATAAAGTCAGTCTTTGAGCCGAAGGCCGCATTCACCGCCGCCCGCGCCCGTTCGGTGCGCAAACCGGCCTCGTTATGCGCCACATTAATCAGCCCTTTTTGTTTATGCATGATCCAGCGGTCGGTCTCGGCTTCGAGGCTTTGATACAAATCCACGCTGCGTTGATAAAACTTGACCGATTCGGGGATGCCGTAGTTGGCGCGGATGATCGTGGTGTTGCGCCCAGAGTTGCCCGACCCGATGTAATTGCGCTCTAGCACTGCCACATTGGTGATGCCGTGCCGTGTAGCGAGATAATAAGCCGCCGCCAAGCCATGCCCACCGCCGCCCACGATGACGACATCGTAACTGCGTTTGGGTTCGCGCCATGTCAGGTTAATTTTTCGCTCTTGAAATTCATTCATGCTAGTCCCGTCCTTTCTGCAAAATCATGCCCATAGGCCGCTGGCACAATAAGCAAGCCGCGCTCGGCCTCTAGCCACAATTTGGCGGCGATGCCTGCCACCGCCCCTTGCACAAACACAGACCGCGTGGCGGGCAATGCCCACTCGCAATGCTGCTCAAAGATGGCTTGCACAGCCTCGGCGGGCAACCATGCCCCTACAAACCCGCTGTCGGGCACGACAATGGCGTGCGGGTCGACGAGTGTGGGGGGCGCGGATGAAAGTAGCAAAACCTCATCGGCGGCAGTGCGTAGGGCCAGCGCCTCGGTAGGCCATATGGTCACATCTAGTGCCGCCGGTGTGGCGACAATTCGGGTAAAGGGTAAATAATTAAGCTTTGGCACGTGCGCCCTCCTTATCATAAAATGGCACATCCACCCGCCGCGCAGGGCGGCCATCAATCATGACCTCACTCGGCAAGGTTCCATTCACCAGCTTAAGCCAACCGAGCATAACGACCTTGCCCAATACTGGCGAATAGGTGCTGGAGGTGACATAGCCGACGTATTCGCCCTCATGCATGATATTTGCGCCCTCGAATGGGGCTGGCGCGGGCATCTCGAACCCGACCAATTGCTTGTCGAGCACAGTTTTGTTGGTGCGTTCAATGGCGGGTTTGCCGAGAAAATCGGCTTTGTCCATGCGCAGCGCCCACTCCATGCCAATACGACGCGGGGTCGAGTCGAAATCGGTGTCTTGCCCAACGATGACGTGGCCTTTTTCGAGGCGCAATTGCAATAGCGTTTGCAGCCCATGTGGGCGAATGCCCAAATCTGCCCCCAGCGTCATCAGCGTTCGCCACAATTTTGCCGATTGATCCACCGGATGATGCAACTCATACGACACCTCGCCAGTAAAGCTGAGCCGATAGACGCGGCATGGCACATCGGCGATGCTGGCATGACCGTGCTGCATAAATTTGTAAGGCTGTGTCAGCCCGGCGCGTTGCAGCAATTGGGTTGCCAGCGGGCCGGTGACATTGATCGCCCCTAATGACATGGTTTGGTTGAGGATGCGCACATCCATATTCCAACCCTCGGCCCAGTCGCGCAGCCACATTTCGGCATGGCTAGAGCCGCCGCTGGTGAAGGTGAGGGTATAGCGCGTGTCGCTGTCTTTGCAAATGAGGCCATCGTCCATGACATATCCGCGTTCATCCAAAATGAGCACATAGCGCGAACGCCCAACCGCAATGCTCGACACTTTGGTCGGGTAAAGCCGCTCTAAAAATGCCAGCGCGTCTGGCCCCGATACGATTATTTTGCCCAAGGTGCTGACATCGCCAATAGACACGGCCTCGCGCACGGCCCAATATTCGGCCAAGGGGTTGCCATAATGCCAAGGTCGCCACCAGCCGCCGATGCGATCCATCACCGCGCCCAAGCGCCGATGTTCGGCATCTAGGCCGGTGCGTGGGGTAGCGTGATGATGCGCCCCGGCAGCCACCTCGCCCAAAGTGAGTTGGCGCACCACTGGTCGGGCGGTGAATGGGGCTTGCACCTTGCTCAAGCGGGCGATGTCGGGATTAGCGCTGGAATCGGCAGCGGCGGTGCGGGTTGCCAAGAAACTGCGCATGTGCGGCACACATACTACGCCTTGGCAGGGGCCTGTGCCCACCAACGTCGCCCGTTTGACCAATTCCATCTCGTGAAATCCTTGATCCCAAACCCGCTGCAGATCGGCGGCGCTGACGTTTGAACACGAACAAACCATACCAGCATCGGGGCAAGGCGGCAAATCGGCCTCGCGGGCCGCGTCGCCCACCGCCCGCACCTTTAGCCCCGCCGCCATGCGCACAAGCAGGTCACGTGGGGTGAGGCCCAGCCACACCACTGCGGTGTCGCATTCGATACGCTGGCTATGCCCGTTCTCGTCAAGCACCACTACCGCCTGTAGGGTATCTAGCCCTTCAAATTGCAGCACTTGCCCCTTAAGATGGGCGATGATATTGAGGGTGGGGCTAGCGCTTAGATCGACCGCGTCCCCCGATTCAACCACCACCACGCGGCCCAAGGCCACGCCTTTGGCCGCCAAATGTGCCGCCGCACGCGGGGTAACAATGCCGCGCAAGTGGTTGCCGGGTGCGACGGGTTGAATTTCTGCCGCACCAGTAGCAACCACCACCTCGTCGTGGGCGTGAATGTGCAACATGCCTGCACTCGTTCGGGCCACCACCATCAGCTCCGGGTAAATGCCGACGACTTCTTGCCCGACCTTATCGTCGAGGGTGATGACGCTTTTGCCTGCGGCGGTGGCGGCAGCAGCGGCGACTTGCCCCGACTCACCCATGCCGATCACGACGACATCGCAATGCAAATTGCGGGCGCTGACGGTTGGCCCGCGTTGGGTATTGGTCGGCAAATGCGGGTAATCGTCGGTGGGGAAAGACTCAACGATCATGCCGGGTTGGGCCAATGTTTGGCAGGTGCGCACATAGGCCACGCCGTTTACCGTCGCCAAACAATGCGGGCAATCGCCCGCGGCACACAAGCACCCGCCACGATTTGGGTGCAGCCCGGCTCGTTGCAGGGCGACCAACACGCTGTCGCCCGCCTCAAATGCCACTGGCATTGTGTTTACGATTATGTTCATAAAGAGTGGATAGTGATAGTGGATAGTGAATAGTAGAAATCGCTATCACTATCTACTATCACTATCCACTTTATTAAGTGCTATATTCACGTCATCATACACCCCTTCGCATACTTGGGCAAGGGCGGCACGTTTAGCGGGGTCGGTGGCGATGCCAAAGCCGCGCACGGTGACGTGAATGCCGCGTTCGGCGAGGGCGGCGGCGGCTTTTTGGCAGCCGCGCACACCGCCGGCATTGTCTTCAAACACACAAGCCACTGCGCCATCTAACCCACACACCAGCTCGTTGGCACGGCCTAAATGGGTGAATTGATAAGCGGCGGTGGCAGCTTTGGTGAGCGGCGTGCCGGTGGCGGCCAATAGCGCAGCAATAGATTGGGTGGCGGCAGGCTTGGCATAATCCCAAATCTTGCCGCCAAATTGATCGGCCAGCCATTGCATTGGCCCCAAGCCCATGTTGGGCAATTGCAAAATGCCCAATTGTTCAAGCGCGATTTCCGCTTCGGGAGTTTGATACAACCCGGCGCGACTGTCGTCGGGTGGCAAGCTGGGGCGAGCGGTGTAAGTGGTGGCGGCGTGGCGCAGCACGATCTCGCGCCCAGCATCGTTAAGCAATGGCTTGTCAAGCGTGGCTAAAAACGACTCGCTGTTGAGGAGGGGCGGCAAATTAAAATGCTTGGCGAACACATCGCTACCTAGCACCAGCTCGTAAATGGCACGGGTGGTGATCGAGATATGCGGGTCTTGCACTTCGTCAAGCAAGGCGTGAATGTCGGCGTGTAGCTCAGCGGGCGATTCGTGCAAGAGCAAGTCACGGGCGCGTTCGTTGGGCAGCCCGTTAAATTCGGTGCTGCGTCGCGCCCATGCCGCAAAGTCGGGGCGGCGTTCATCGCCCAAATGCTTCATTAACATATTAATGCCGATGCTAAACGGCACAGAATCCCATTCGTTGCTGTACCCGCACGAATGTAATACATTAATTTCTTGTTCGGCGGGGGCATGGGTCGGCAAACCACGTTGCTGCCCCACCCATTCAATCGTCTTTCGCATGGCATGGCGATACCCGCGATCGTGAATGAGTGTGCCGTCTATATCAAGGAGAAGGATGTTCATATTGGGAATTACGAATTACGAATTACAAATTACGAATTTGTCGAACAGGGTTACGCATCTCATACCCCGTTTCGCCAATTCGTAATTTGTAATTCGTAATTATTTAAAGTTCGCCCGCCACCAACGATTCAAACGTTTCGCGGGGGCGAATGATGCGCCAGCCTTGACCGTGAAGCATGACTTCGGCGGCACGCGGGCGGGTGTTGTAATTGGAGGACATGACGAAACCATAGGCCCCAGCATGTTGAATGGCGAGTAGGTCGCCGCGTTGTAAATCGGGCAGCACCACCGCATGGGCCAAAAAGTCGCCCGATTCACAAATCGGCCCCACCACCTCGTAAGAGTGCTGAGTGCTGAGTTCATTAACCATTGACCATTGACCATTAACCATTAATTTATGCACCTGATGTGCCGCGCCGTAGAGTGAGGGGCGGATAAGATCGTTCATGGCGGCATCAACGACGGCGTAATGTTTGTCGCCGTTGGTTTTGGTGTAAAGCACTCGGGTGAGCAATTGACCGGCCTCGGCGACGAGATAGCGGCCCGGCTCGATTTGCACATTCACCCCATCGGCACGGGCCAGCGGCAACATGGCATCGGCAATGTCTTCGACCGCGAGTTGTGGCTCATCAGGTTGATAGGCCACGCCGAAGCCGCCGCCCACATCCACATGCGACAAATCGGCCCCAAAACTGCGGCACTCGGCGACAAAATCGAGCAGCACTTGCATGGTTTGGGCATAGGTGGCTGGCTCGAACAGCAATGAACCGATGTGGGCATGAACCCCCGCGATATTAACCCCCGGGTAGTCGGCTCGCTGCGCAACAAGGGCGAGGGCTGGCTCGACATTGATGCCAAATTTGCTGCTGCCTTTGCCGGTGGCGAGGTATTGGTGGGTGTGCGGGTCTACGGCGGGGTTGATGCGCAAGGCCACGTTGGGGCGCAGCCCTTTGGCTTGGGCGATGTCGCTCAACACGCGCAATTCTTGGGCGCTCTCAACGTTGAGCCAACCGATACCGGCATCGAGCGCCTCAGCTAGTTCGTCGTCACGTTTGCCCACGCCTGCAAACACAATTTGCTCGGCGCTTGCCCCTGCTAGCATGGCGCGGCGCATTTCGCCGATGCTCACCACATCGAAGCCCGCGCCCAATTCGCGCAGCAGCTTGAGAATGGATAAATTGCTGTTGGCTTTGACGGCGTAATAGATGCCGCATCCGGCAAACGCGGCGGCCAGCCGTTGGTAATTGGCCGTGATCTTGTCTTGGTCGTAGATATAGCACGGCGTGCCGACTTGAGCGGCAATTTCGTGCAGAAGGGTGTTCGTCATGGGGCGGAACTATACCAAAATAATACCGGAACCACTATCTGCTCTAAAAAATAGAGAGATAGTGGTTCCGGTATTATTTTGGCTCAGATTAACCCAACTACAACACCAATGCCCAAGGATTTTCGAGCAAGCGTTTGATCTCGGCCACAAATTGTGCTCCTTCAGCACCATCCGTGATACGATGGTCAGCCGCCAACCACAGCTTCATCATGCTACGAATGACGATTTGCCCATCTTTGACCACCGGTGTTTGCACCGAGTTGCCAATCCCCAAAATCCCCGAATCGGGTTGATTGATGATGGGAATGACATCCTCTGTGCCATACATACCGAGGTTGCTGGTGGTAAAGGTTTGCCCACCCAAATCACCGGCTTGGCCTTTGCCCTCACGCACCCGCGCTGCAATCACAGGCACTTCGGCTCCAATTTGCTTCAGCGTTTTCTTGTCGACATCACGCACTGTAATGACTAATAAGCCGCCTTCCATTGCGACTGCCACCCCAATATTAATAGCTTCGCGATATTCAAGCGCATCGCCAGCAAAGGTGGCGTTGAATTTGGGATACTTTTTGATCGCCAAGGCGGTTGCACGCACCACCAAATCATTCACCGAGACTTTAATCCCCTCGGCTTTGAGCGATTCGTTGATTTGCACTCGCATCGCCAATGCGGCGTCCATTTCGACCGAATTTGCCACATAATAATGTGGCACCGTGCCTTTGCTTTGCGTTAAACGCGCCGCAATGGTTTGTCGAATCTTGGTCAGCGGCTCGCGTCGGGTACCGGCCAGTGCAGGCGCGGCAGCGGCAGCAGGCGCTGGCTTGGGTTGGGCGGCTTGCGCCACTACCGGGGCCACGATTGGGGCGGCGGGGGTTGGGGCGATGACTGGTACGACGGCTGGCGCTGCTGGTTTTGCAATCACACTTGTGCCAGCCACCGCCGCCGACTTCACATCCTCAGCCACAATTCGGCCTTCTGGCCCTGTGCCTTTGGTGCGGGTCAGATCAACCGCCAACTCTGCCGCCAATTTCTTGGCGTAAGGCGAAGCGATAACTCGCCCAGTGTTGACAGGGGCCGGGCTGCTGACAATCGGCGCGGCGCTGACGACAGCGGCGCTGGTTACAGTGGCACTGGTTACAGTGGCATTTTGCGGTGCACTCACACTCGCTGATTCCATCAACGCCTCAATATCGCCCTTGGTAATGCGGCCTTCGGGGCCAGTGCCCTTCACCTTCTTCAGGTCAATCTTCAACTCATCTGCCATACGGCGGGCAATGGGGGTGGCGTTCACGCCAGCGTTGTCAATGACAGCGGCAGGCGCGGCAGCGGCGACAGGGGCGCTGGGGGCGGGGGCGGCCACCACCGTATTTGCATCGCCAACATAACCAATTACCGTATTCACCGGCACCTTTTCGCCAGCCGCAACCACAATTTGCAACAGGGTGCCAGCGGTTTCGGACTCGACCTGAATCGTGGTTTTGTCGGTTTCAATCTCGACAATGGCTTCGCCTTTTTTAATGCTATCGCCCACATTTTTCAACCAACTGCCCACCGTGCCTTCAGTCATATCAAAGCCCATTTTGGGCATGGTAACAGGCGTGCCGCCTTTCACTTCGGATTGGGGATTAGGGATTGGGGGTTGTGGGGTGGGTATCACTGGCGCAGCTTGTTCGGTAACAACCGCTACAGGCGCGGGCGGTGCAGGCAACGGCGCACTAACCACCGTTTCGCCAGCCGCACCAATCGACCCAATAGGCGTGTTGACTGGCACTTTTTCACCGGCTGGCACAGCAATTGCTAACAATACGCCGCTGGTGTCGGCTTCCACCTGAATCGTGGTCTTGTCGGTCTCGATTTCGACCACAGGCTCGCCTTTTTGAATGGCATCGCCAATATTTTTTAGCCAGTTTGCTACTGTGCCTTCGGTCATGTCAAAGCCCATTTTGGGCATGATGATTTGTGTTGCCATTTTTCTTTAGTAGAAAGTATAAAGTGCTAAGTGCTGAGTAGAAAGTGAAAAGTAAAAAGTGGAAAGTGAAAAGTAAAAAGTAAAAAGTATGAAGTGCTAAGTCGTGGCATATCATTTGCCACTTAGCACTTTACACTTTCTACTTTGCACTTTTTACTTGCCACTTGCCACTTTTAATATTTGTTTGCCATCATTGCTTTACAAGCCATCACCACATCTTCGGCAAAGGGTAGTGTTGCGCGTTCAAGGTTTTCGGCATACGGCATCGGCACATCCAAGCCAGCCACGCGGGCAATGGGTGCATCAAGATCATTAAAGGCTTGCTCTTGCATCGAGGCTGCAATTTCACCACCAAGCCCACCCACGCGCCAGCCTTCTTCCACCACAATCACGCGGTGGGTCTTGCGCACCGATTCAAGCGCCAAGCTCAAATCCATTGGGCGCAATGTGCGCAAGTCAACAATTTCAAGCTCAATGCCTTCTTTTGCCAAGGTGTCGGCGGCCTTCAATGACTCAACAGCCATACGACCCCACGTCACAATCGTTAAATCTTTGCCGCGCCGTTTGTAATCGGCCACGCCAATTGGGGTGAGATGTTCGCCATCGGGCACAACCCCTTTAACGCGGTGATAAAGCGCCAAATGCTCTAAATACACCACTGGGTCGTCATCACGAATGGCTGACTTGAGCAAGCCCTTGGCATCGGCGGGGCTTGAAGGAACCACCACTTTTAACCCGGGAATCGAGGCAAACCACGCATCGAAGTTTTGCGAATGGGTGCTGCCGGTGCGACCAAAGCCATTGGGGGTGCGAATGACCATCGGCACTTTCATTTGCCCATTAAACATATGGGCTTGTTTGGCGGCATGGTTCACAATTTGATCCCACGCCACCAAAGTAAAGTTTACGGTCATGATCTCAGCAATGGGGCGCATCCCGCCCATCGCCGCACCAATGGCGATGCCAATAATGCCTTCTTCGGCAATAGGCGTATCAAAAATGCGATCTGGAAATTCTTGGGGCAACCCGCGATAAACGCCATAGGGGCTGCCGCCTTTGTTGTAATTAACGATATCCTCACCCCACATCACCACATTCGGGTCACGCTTCATTTCTTCGCGCAGGGCTTGGGCAATCGCTTGTGCATAGGTTATTTCGGCCATGTTTATAACAAAGTGAAAAGTGTAAAGTAAAAAGTAAAAGCTTAAATTTTTACTTTGCACTTTTCACTTTTTACTTCTTTAATAAGGTGGGTGGTTTAATCAACGAGCCATCAATCTGCATGTTGGCAACCGGCGTTCGATAAATATAATCGTAAAGGGTCGAGCGGTCTGGCAATGGGCTGGCATCCGAGAATTGCACGCTGTCTTCGACCTCGGCCTCGACGGCTTTGTCGATCTTGGCGAGGTCTTCGGGGGTAGCGTGATTGTGTTTAAACAGCACATTTTCGGTAAAACGCACAATCGGGTCACGGGTTTTCCATTCGGCCACTTCAGAGGCCGGGCGGGGGGTGTTTTTGTCTACCGCCGAATGCCCAGAATAGCGATAAGTGATGGCCTCGAGCAAGAAGGGGCCATTGCCGGCCCGCACGCGGCTAGCGATATCACATACCGCCTCACGCATCGCCATCACATCATTGCCATCGACTTGCATGGCTTCCATGCCATACCCAGCGGCCTTTTTATAAATATCGGTCAATGAACTATGCACACTCAGTGGCGTGCCCATCGAATACATATTGTTGACAACTAAGAAAATAATCGGCAGTTTCCACAATTGCGCCCAGTTTAAGGTGGCATGAAATGTGCCAATATTGGTGCTGCCATCACCCATCATACACAGCGTAATACGCCCAGTTTTTTGATATTGGGCGGCATAGGCCAAGCCCGCCGCCAATGGCAAATGAGCGCCAACGATGGCATAACCGCCCCAAAAACGTTTGCTCACATCGGCGATGTGCATCGAGCCACCACGCCCACCGGTAGTGCCATCTTTACGGCCAAACAATTCAGCCATTACAGCACGAGATGACAACCCACGCGCCAATGCATACCCATGATCTCGATAATTTGTTACCAAATCGTCATCGGCGTTTAATGCAGACACCGCGCCAACACATACTGCTTCTTGCCCGCTATCAAGGTGCAAAAAACCACCGATTTTGGCTTTGCCATACATCTCCGCGCTTTTATCTTCAAATACGCGAATCAGTTGCATTTGCCGATACAGTTCCAGCAAACCTGCTTTATCCATTGTTATTTCCTTGTTATATTATTTTTTATAAAATATCGCATCTTCTCAAAAAATAAGGTAAGTAAAACAAATTTTTGTCGAAATCATATAATGATTTCGACATTACATCCTTGAGATTTACCCTCAATGATTGAGGCATCGCCAAAAAACATAATGCGAACTTACGATGGGCCTTGATTGCCATGGGCTTTGCCCGCGTTAATCAAGACCCTATACTGAATTCGGCGAAAATTTGTTTTGATTTCCACTCATTATCAAAAAGATTCTTTTTTGCTATATGTTTAGACATAAAAAAGCCTCGGGTAGTAATTACCCGAGGCTTGCTTTTTGGCAAGTCTAAAGAGATGCGGCAGTCCGTCAAGGACAAGGCAAATCATAAGCATCGTATATTTTACCTTGAATACTGACGATCGTAGCGAATATTGTTTAATATTTGCTTAGAGCTTGCTACCACTTTCCTGCGACTGCTAGCCCACTGGGTTTCTTGGGTTCTTGTGGGGGTGGTTTTTGGGGCTTGGACGGTTCGGCTTTGCTCGAAGTGATCAAGCCTCCGCTTGGCGCGGGTGCGGGTGCAGGGGGGGGGGGTGGCGCATTACGACGTGGTTCGGGCGCAACTTGTGGCGGCGCAGCCTCTTGGGCTGGGTCATATTTGGGTAATATGCCGCGGGCCTGAATCATCACTTGGGTCATGCGTGCCGATGCCTCGGTGCGATCTTGTCCCGCCAATTGCTCGGACATCTTCCCCATGACCGCGCAGAATCGATCATCGATCCCCATTTCATCCCGAATTTGTTCCAAAATCTGCTGGGTTTCATCCGGGTATTGGGCCTGCATCAAGGCATTCATAATCTGCACTTCAACCGGTTGGCGCTCGGTCATAATCTGCATGGCGATGCGATAAACCATCTCGAAGGCTTGCAACATTTCTTTGCGTTGGCCTTGCTGTTGAGCGCTTTGCATATTGGCCTCGACCACCGCCAAGAAATCTTCGTCGATCTCTTTTTCGTGCTCACGGGCCGTCGCTAGTGGGTCTTGGCTGCTTAAAATTTTGTTGATTAAGTCAGCTTTAGAGCGCATAAACTCTTTTTGGGCATTTTCGAGCTTGACGCGAATCTCTTGCACCTCTTTGCGCACGGCAATCAGGGCATTTTTACCAGCTTGATCGGGGGTTGCATCGATCTTGGTGCTAAGCAATTGGAAGAATTGATAATCGAGCAATTGATAACCCACTTGCACCAATACTTCGCGGGTTTCACTGTCGGGCGCACTAATCAGTTGATCGAGCAACGTCTCACGGGTGGGTGATTTTTGCAAGGTTTCAATCGCTGAGGCGCGGGTAAGCATTTTCTTGCCATAGGGGGTCTCTTCTAGCAAGATCTTTTCGATGATGGTCAGTTGCTGCGCGGCTTGTTCAATGCCACGTTGCATGGCGGCTTCGATATTCATCGACAGCAATTCAAAAACGGCGGCGTCAACCTTATCGGCATTTTTTTGCACACTATCGCGAATGCTTTTTTCGTCGGTCATGCGCATCCAATCGCGTAACAATTCGCTCTTGATGCGTTGCTCCTCTAGCATTTCTTTGCTAATGCCATCCTTCTCTAAAATCGCTTCGACCAACGATTGGAAGGTAAAAAACATTTTGGGTTGCAATAAATAAGCTTTGGGCGTATTGTCGGGCAAACCACGCATAATGCTTTGGGTCATTTGCCCAATTAAGCGTTGCTGATCTGTATCACGCAAATTCATTTCCATCGGCATCAGCACATAGGCGATCTCTTTCGATGGGTCATGATACATAAATGGCGCGGTTAGGCCTTGGATGCGCCCCGATAGCAGCGCCGATTTCACTTCAGGTTGTTTGCCCACATCCAACACTTGCGCACGGACTGGGCCCGGGCCGCCCATACCGCCGCCGCGCATGTTGTTTGGGGTGATCAATTGTGGCATTCTTGTCTCCTCATTAAACTAAAACCTGTTGATTATAAGGGCTGAATAGGAAGTGCAAAGTGCAAAGTGCAAAGTGCAAAGTGCTAAGTGCTAAGTGCTAAGTTTCGAATTACGTACCTAACTTAGCACTTAGCACTTTTTACTTTCTACTTTCCACTTTGCACTTTCTACTTCGTTTAACATGGTTCACATGAAAATTGAAAGTTTAAATGAATATCAGACCTTGTCGCGCCGCACTTGGAGCCTGATTCATTGCGATCACGCTATTACCTACCCCACATTGGGTTTGGTGAATGAGGCGGGTGAGGTGGCGGGCAAGGTGAAAAAGATATTTCGTGATAAAGGCGGCGTGATCTCTGCCGATGACCGCGAGGCGCTGAAGCATGAACTGGGTGATGTGATGTGGTATTTGGCCCAAATTGCCACCGAGCTAGATGTGACGCTTGAAGAAGTGGCAAGTGCCAACATCACCAAATTATTTGATCGTCTTGAGCGCGGCAAAATCAAAGGCGATGGCGACACACGCTAAATAAACAAATTTTCATTACGTCTTTTGAAGGTGTCGCTAATTATTTGGAAATTGCTTATAGCGACACCGGCTCTTGTTGGGTTGTGCAATGAATGCCACCGCCGCCAGCGGCGATGGGATCAATATTCAATTGAATAATTGCACGCCCCGGATAGGCTTTTTGCAAACTGGCGCGGGCTTTTTCATCGGCTTTAGCATCCCCAAATTCGGGTAACAATACCCCGCCATTAAACACATAAAAATTAATATACCCAGCCGCAAATTCTTTATTGGCATATTTAGGCCGAATGCTACTCGGCCCTTCCAGCACCACCACCTCTAATTTTTTGCCCGAAGCATCTGTCACAGCGTTCAAGATCTCTAAATGGTGTTTGGTCACCGCATAATCAAACGACTTCGGGTCTGGGTCATAGCCCGCAATTACCACCCCGGGTTGGGCAAACCGCGCATAAAAGTCGGTATGGGCATCGGTGATGTCTTTACCAGCAATCCCGGGCAGCCAAATAATCTTGCGTAAACCAAGCAAGCGTTTAAGCTCAGTCTCACATTGCGCCTTACTTACCCCCGGGTTTCGGTTCGCGTTTAGCACGCAACTTTCGGTGATGATAGCCGTGCCATGCCCATCAACCTCAATGCCGCCACCTTCGAGTACTAGGCTGGTTTTAAGCACTTGCACACCGGCCTTGCCAGCAACAAACTCAGCGACTTTGGCATCACGCGCATATTCTTGCTTTTTGCCCCAGCCATTAAAATTAAAATTCACAGCGGCTTTTTCACGTTTAGCATTTGTTACAAACACGGGGCCAGCGTCGCGCATCCAAAGATCATCAATGGGTTGCACAATCAAATTGACATTGGGGCCACATTTCTTTTTAGCCGTATCTAAATCTTCCTCGCGCACCAACATATTCACCGGCTCAAATTTTGCAATGGCTTGGGCGATGGCCGCCAAGCTGTCTTGCACACCTGCCAATAATTTTGTACCCCAAATCTCTTTGCTCGGGCCAAACGCCATCCAGGTGCGTTTGTGCGGCTCCGATTCATCGGGCATCAGCCACGGCTCGGCGGCTGGGGTATTGATGACAGTTGGGATATTAACGACTGCTGTAGCACTCGTCGCGCTGGGCTTATTGGGCGCAGCGGTGGCAACTTCTGGCGTTAGTTCATTGCAGGCGGTTAACAATCCATTTGACAATAATAATGTAGAACCTGTTAGGGTTTGTTTAATAAAAGAACGTCTATTAATCATATTTCCTTTCTTTTTAAAGCAATCATAACATCTTATCAATGGTTGATGAAGAAGCCAAATTATCGCCAAAATGTGTCTTTTTAATCATTGGGAACCTCCCGACCGATGTCTTTGCGGCAATTGTCATTTCAGAAGTCATCAATCTTGCACTTATCGTCAAATGAGTGGGGTAAAAAATACAATCGCGCCATTCTCATCGAGAATGGCGCGATTGTATTTTCAATCTGACATCATTTTAATTTGTCAGCCTTTGTTTAACTCCCGTCTTTTGTTTGCAAAAACGCCTCAGGCTGAGTGCCAAATGCATAATCCCATGCCGGTGAGGTGACACCAAAGCGGGTATGCGGGTCTTGAAAATGATGCAACAAATGATGACGGCGCAAGGCTTTGAGCAAGCGGCCCTTCATCGGCCAATGATGCACGGCATAGTGGGTCATGTCGTAGATCACATAACCGACCACCGTGCCAGCAAAGGTTGGAATAAACCAGTGTGGCGCATTGATCACATCATTAAAAACAAACTTAAACAAAAAATAAAACATCACGCCAATCGGCGCAGCAACAAAGGGGGGCATCACGAGTCGCTCTTTGCAGTTGGGTTGCAAATGATGCACCCCATGCAGCAAAAACATCAAGGCCGCGGCTTTTTCGCCCTTAGGTTCCCAATGAAACAAAAAGCGATGCAACACATATTCGATAAAGGTCCAAATAAAGATAATGCCGATGATAAAAGCTGGAATGGCATACCAGCCACCATTTGCTATTATCTCAGCGCGGCTCGCCCACAACAAATAAGTAGCAACCGGCAGCCACAAAATTGGGATTAGGGCTGGATGCACATGGGTAAAAAATTCTAAATAGTCAGACTTAAAAATTCGTACTGGCTCTGGCTTATAGACAATGGTTTTTACATCATGTGGGTTACGGGTAGGACTTACTAAAATGCTATTCATAGACAATCCTCATGGGCTAATTGTACGTTATCTGAGTTGCTGTCGACCCAAAAGCCTATAGTGCTAGCGAAGCAGCCAAAGGTGCTGATGAAAAGTTCGCATATCCATGCACAATTTGTGCGGGGTGGTTATATGCGATTCTGCAATTGCTCATTTAATATATCAAGTGCTGTATTCTAAACTTCAACGCGCCTTCCGGCTGACAAACACCTCGTTAAACTTGGCATTCATCCCCATGCGTTTGTTATCAAAACGCAAAATATCGGTTTTCATACCCGTCCATGCTTCGATCAAGTCAGGCATATCGGCCCCCCATTCAGTAATGACCAGCGAGCCGCTATCATCGATGGGGTTGCCATGATATTCAGGCGGCAACACATGTTTAATCACGCCAGCTTCTTCGATGGTGCGCACCCGCGTGGGCTGCCAACCATGCCAAGGCACGGTAAAGACATGCGCCCCGCCCGGCTTAAGCGTGCGTGCCACCTCGGCAAAACCCAGATCAGGATGCATCACGTGCTCAAACACATCTTGGCTCACCACAAGGTCAAATTCCCCAGCCCCAAAGGTTTGGTGCTGAATGTCTTCGCTGCGATATGCGCCCTTATATTGCCCCCAAGGCACATCGGGCATGTAATGCGAGCCGACATAATGCTTACACTCGCGCTCAAGTTTGTCTGAGGCCGCGCCATAGGGCGATGATTCATGGATATGCAGATCGCGCCAATTTGAAAAATGGGTTTGCAAGGTGTAAATGACCGCCCGCCAGCGCGGCAAACTCCCACACCGCACACAGCGGTCACTCAGCCGCGCCTCGGCCCCCAAATGTGCAAACGCCGTGCGGCGCTCACAAACTGGGCACCAGCCCAAGCTAAAAGCCCCTCGCTCAATAAAATGTTGACGAAATTGGCTATCAGTGGCAAATCGCAGTAAATTGCGAGTAATTTTGTTTTGCATTAAAAATAGGGGGTGGGTTGGTTGATTAGTTTATTGGTTGATTGATTTGGATATTATTCATCTTATAACATCATTGATTGATTAATAGTTAGCTAACCAATCAACAAGTCAACTAATTAACTAACCAACCTTCTCAACTTGTCACGCAAACGGTTTGGCGTGTGAGTATACCCATACACAATACCATCACTGGCTTGATCGGCCAATGCGTCACGAATCAGGTAAGGCGGATGATGCAGTGGAAAATCGAGCGCACCAAGTGGAATATTCGCAAGACGATTAACGGCGTGGGTATGGGTCGCATCGGCCCCAAAACCGATATTGGTCACAAGGTTGACATTGGGCAGCACATTCAATCCACCTTGCAGCCAAGTGTGCAATTGCCATTGAAAATCCCACGTATCGCGTCCCTCAAGAATGCTTTGGAAACGTGCGCCCCAAAAATCGGCCAATTCTGGCTCGGCAAATAAATTTTTAAGCACCCCGCTTGCCTTCACTTGTGGCCAAAGCGTTAATTGTGGGTCAAAACCTGCCCATGCCCGCCGCCACGTCGCCCAACCCCAAATATGGGTGTAACGCGAAAAATAATAGCTATAAGGGGCACGCTGATTGCCAAATTGAAAATTATTGCCGCTGATGGAACTGACGCGCTGATCGTGACGATAACGCTCAATCATCTCGGCGCAAAAAGCAAAAAACGTCGGGTGCGGCAAACAATCATCTTCAAGAATGATCGCCTCTTCGGTATGCTCAAACACCCATGAAATACCACTCGACACCCGTTGGCGGCAGCCCAAATTGACATCGCTATAGTTGTGATGCACCTCACATTCCCAATCGACCTGCGCCACCACCGCCCGCGTTGCCGCACAACGCTCGGCCTCGCCCACCTTGCCCACCCGTGGCCCATCGGCAATGATAAACAGTTGGCGCGGTTGCGCGGCACGAATAGCCTCAAACACCCGTGCCGTTGGCTCGGGGCGGTTAAAAATGATGAGGGCGACTGGTGTGGACATGGGATTAGGGATTGTGACTCATGACTTGAGGCTCATCACTTCTTGATAAGTATTTAAATAGTCGCGCATTTGCACAGCCTCAGAAAAGAGGGCGCGGGCGCGGTGTTGGGCGGCGCTGCCCATACGTGTGCGCAAATAAGGTGAATCGAGCAATTCAACGATACGATTGGCAAAAGCTAATGCGTCATTATCGGGACAAACAAAGCCAGTTTCGCCATCAATCACTGCTTCGGGCATACCGCCGACATTTGAGACCACGCACGGCAACCCATGGGCCATTGCGTCAGCCACCGCCATGCTATGGTTTTCAATACGGCTTGGCTGAAAATAAACACACGCCTCGTCTAAATGTTTTGCAACGTTGCTGTCGTAACCCGCAAACACAATTTGATTTTGCAAACCTAATGCCGCCACCTTGGCCCGCATTTCGTCTAATTGATCACCCACACCCAACCAGCGAAAAACGGCCTTTGGTCGCTGGGCCAATACCAATTGCGCCGTCTCAATCCAACAATCTGGGCCTTTCCACGCGGCCACATGCGATGTATTCAGAATAAGATTGCTGTCAGTCTGATGCGTAGCCATCTCAGACGTAATCGGCGTGTGGTTGCGCTCGCGGTAACTGTTATAAATGACGCGGGTGCGCTCGAATGGCAGCCCCATCAAGTGCTCAATTCGCCGTGCGGCAAATGCCGAAACCGTCACAATTTTATTTTTGCGCTGGGCTGCCATACGCTGCACCAACCATCTCACCCCACTTCGCAATGGCTGCAATGGGTAAGTTTGCATAATATAAACCGTTGGGGCGGGCAACGCCAAGGCCCCCAACATCATACGTGGCGTGCCGTTAATGACGGTGACCAAATCTGGCTTAAATTTAGCATAGGCCGGGGTGCAAAAAGCCACATCGTAGGCTAACGACAGATAATTTTTGCTGCCCAATTTGCCGCGATTCGGCCCCACAATCACCTGTGCCCCATGTTGTTCGATTTCGTGCAACACATGCTCAAATGCTTGTTCTTTGGGAATGAGCACGGCGGTCTGTAATTTGGCTTGCTGATGAATATCGAGTAAGGTCAAAAAAAATGTAAGTGTGCCCCCAGAGGAGGCATATTCAGGGATAATAAGCGCACGGGTCATTGCTGAACAAGTGATTATCCTCGAATTATGGAGTTTACATTTTCTCAATACCAACCGCGCCACTTAGAGATTATTGATACCACCCTGCGCGAGGGTCAGCAATCTTCGTTATTGCATGACCATCATAAATATTTCTTCAGCACATCTGATAAAGTGGATATTGTTCGTTCGCTTATTTTGTATGGTGTGAAATTTATTGAATTGTTTGCGCCTACGGTTAGCACTCAAGAAGCCGCCGACTTTAGCGCCATTAAACAAGCACGTGACGAGTTAATCACCCAGCGCGGCTATACTTTTTTGCTGTCGCACGTGCGCTGTCACCCCGATGATGTGGAGGCGGCAGTGCGGGCTGGCGCCGATGGGCTAAACATGTATATTGGCACGTCAGATCAATCGATTGCCCACAAACATGGCATGACACTCGACCAAATTACCCGCAAAGCGCGTGACTTGATTGAACAAGTCAAAAAAAGCTACCCACACCTTATTTTGCGGTTTAGCGGCGAAGATGCTTTTCGCACCCGCGAGGTCGATCTGTTTCGGGTATATGATGAAATTGCGCCACTGGTGCATCGGCTGGGCACGCCCGACACCGTAGGCGTGGCAACCCCAGCATTTGTGGCAAAACGCATTCGGGCGCTGCGAGAGCGCTACCCCGACACCGATGTCGAAGGCCATTTTCATGATGATCGTGGTTATGCCACCATTAACGCCCTAGAAGCGGTGCAAAACGGCATGAGGTTTATTCAAACTACCTTGTTGGGGGTCGGCGAGCGCTCCGGTATTACCTCAATGACAGCCCTCATGTTTAATTTGTTTGTTGATAAAAGCTATGAAAAATTAGACGGCTATCACATTCGCGGTTCATACCCCATCAATGTGTTTATGGCCGACAAATTGCGCAAGCTGGTGCCAAGTAAAGAACCGGTCAGCCTCACCAATCGCACCCATGCGGCTGGTGTGCATTCAAAGGCGGTTATCAACGATGCCGGCACCTACGAGGCGCACCCGCTCGACCAATTTGGCGTGGCCGAAACCGAGGTCTTGCTCGGCCCACTCAGCGGCTGGAACGTCATTCACTATTTCTTACACGAAATTTGTGGCTTTGATATTGATGATGCAACGGCCAAAGCCGTGACGGCAACGTTTAAAAAGAAAGTGTATAACATGCCACCCGGCACGCCACCTTCGCAGGTGCTCATTAGCATTGCCGAAAAAGATTTTGGCTTACATGCCATTAATGTGCCCGATGAATTTAGAGGCGCGGTGGTGCAAACCATGACCGACACCGCCAATACCGCCGATTTTGGCGAAATTAGCCATAGCACCGGCATTATCTTGCGTTCAAAGCGCTAAGCTAGTCACACAAACCTCGGAGGTCTTTACGCCCTCCGAGGTTTGCGACACACACTGTTTAGACAATCACGATGCATCAAAGATCATCGGGATGATGGTTTTAAACTGATCGGCGATGGCAATCGTGTAATCAGCCGTTGCCGGATTAAAACTACCGTTGCCAGCTTGGGCCGCCCGAAGGGTGCAACTGCCTGCCGCAACAATCGTCACCGTATTGCCAGCCACCGTGCATACGCCGGGCGTTAGCGAGCTAAATGTCACAGCCAACCCCGACGAAGCTGTGGCGCTGATGGCAAATGGCGCATCACCCACACGTTTATTTGACACCGGTGAGAACGTAATCGTTTGATTTTGCAACCCACCTGCTGGTGTCGGCGTTGGCGTAGGAGTCACAGTTGCAGTGGCTGTGGCTGCGAGCGCATCGTTAGACGTGCCACATTGATAGCCATTACACACCTTAAAATTGCCGCTGCTCAACGATGGGGCAACTGCAATTTGGCCCAAGGTGCTTTGCATCTGAAAAGACGCGCTACCCATATTGCCAACCCCACCCGAAAGCACATTCCACGATGCGCTGAAGTTCGCAAAACCAACGTCTTCATCCGATTCAGTCGCCGGTGAAACCAAGGTATTGGTCAGCAATGCAGCAATGATTGCCAACACGCTGCCGAAAATTAATAAGCGCTTGCGGTTCATCATCCGCCTCCTAGCGCGCATTAACCAATGCCCAAACCAACCCATCGCCATCGACCACACTCATGGCACGGGCAATACTATTTTCGCCACCTGTGGCGCGGGTGCTGCCGCCTTCACCAATGGTTAAGCGGTCACCGATGGCAATTTTTGAGGCGCTTTTGCCACTGGCACGCACTTGGGCTAAGCCATGCACCACCACCGACAAGTATTCGCCAGTGGCTGCCGTTTTACCTATGCGCTCACCAAAACCGCCAATTCGCTTGCCGTTCACTTCTTCAACCGCGTTACGGGCCATCATATTTTTGGCAACCCCTATCAAAGCCGCGTCATCCCCAGCTTCGGCTTTACGCACCAACATAATGGGTTGACCCAATTCTTGATCAACTTCAACCCCAGCCGCCGCCAACATATCGCCGGTTTGAATCAGGCTGCTGCCAACATTACGCACTGTGTATGCAAGCACACAACCACTACAATTGCCAGCCACTTGAATACCCACAGGGCCGTCAAAAATAGCATCATAAAAGGTGGCTGCTCCTGCCGTGCCGCTTTTCACATAAATGCCTCTAAAACCATCAGAAACAAACGATGCGGCATAAGCCGTGCGAGTTGTGCCTGATGCGCGATCGGCCTGCACCTCTAGTGCCGCAACTTTTTGCGCTTCGGTATCATTCGGTGGCGTAGCGCGATTCATCACCACTAAGCCATGCCCACCTAAAGCACTGCTATCTAGGTTTGCCACAACAAGCGCACTCCCTGTATTCGTAATGCCAAGCAATGTGCGGGTAATGGGTTGAATCCCTTGTACAACCGCCCCCGCCGCCAAGCTCATGGCATAAGGCGCACCCATTAACTCTTGGCGCGGGGTCAGTGTTTCGCCATTCACCACCATCTCTAAAAAGAGAGGCTGTGCAAAAATTTCAGGTGTAATGGCTTTGGTCACGCCAATGTCTGAGCTAAACAGCCCGTTTTTAACCGCAACGCTTTTGCTTTCGCTATGCAGCGCCGTGCCGCCGGTGCTGGCATTGTAAAGCGAATAGGTGACGTTATAGTTGCCATCAGTTACAGGTTGCCCGCTTGAATTAAGCAAACGCCCCTGATGAGTCATCTTTGGAGCCACACCCACACATGCTGTCAGCATTACGCCAACGACAGTGGCTGCAACCAATCGTTGCAACAATTTTGTAAATTTATCACTAATTATCATTATTTTCTCCTTAATTGTTCCAATAGAACAATTATTAAATATTATAGTGATCGTTTTAGTTTCTGTGGCAGAGTTCAAATGGCTTTAAACAACTAAAGAGACGTATGCTAATTTCACTATACCCTCCCTTGTCGTAGGCAAGGGAAGGTATAGTGAAATCAGCAAAAACTTGCTTTGCTTTGGCTAATGTGACATTGCCAAGTTATGCAAAAAAGCAAAAAAAAGCGGCGCACTGTATAAGTGCGCCGCTTTTTATCGGAAAGACATATCAGATTAAGAACAGGGTAAGTAAAAAAATTCCATCGAAATCACTACATGGTCTTTAGAATGTGAGGCAATGCCCCACATCCTAAAGATCATGTAGTGATTTCGACATTACATCTTTTGGGTTTACCGCGAATAAAGTTTAACTAAAAATTACTGCAACCCTTGAGGGAAGAACACAATCCCAATGCCAGAACGAATAACAATAAAGCGTGGCGTCGATGGATTGCGTTCAATCTTGCGGCGAAGCCGGAAGATCAACTCGTGCAAACTGTCTTTGTTGCGAATATCACCCCACACAGCTTGCATCACTGCGTCATATTCGCATACATCGCCCGGACGACTCGCCAAATATTTAAGCAAACGATATTCCGTGCGTGATAACGTCACCGGCAAAATTTCGCCATCACGCCAAATAATAGCGCTGGGGCTAATCCATATCCCACGTTGCGCCGGTGGGGCCTCGCGCACCGCCGACATCGATGATGATGATGCGACAGCAACAGCCGCCCCCCCATGCCCATTATTGCTGGCTGCGCCATTACGCGAAACAACCGGTAATACTGGCTCGATGGGTTTTGAGTCTGTATGATGCTGAGGGATGGTAAAGTCCTCAGTGACACTTAGATCGAAGAAATAATAATCAAATGACTTTCCAACTTGGATATGATCACCCGCACTTAATTTTTCGGTGCGACGTTTGATTACTTCACCATTGATCTGTGTGCCATTACGGCTACAGTCTTCGACCAACCAATGCCCATTCTCGAAAATGAGCCGTGCGTGTTCACGCGATACGGCAGTGTCTTGGGGTGAAATGAGAATGTCATGTTCACCTGCGACAGCTCTGCCAATACTAATTACATCAGCATTAAGGTAGATGCGAGCGCCAGAGCGATCTGCTGCTTCTAAGACTGCCCCTTGCATCAATCCGGGTATTCTTCCCGACCGGTTCATGCTTTTCATTTTACAGAATTCTCAAATAGAAATCTATCCGTCAAATGCCCTATAAGAACTATGTCCTATGCATTACTTGAATAAGATAGCCTCATCCATCCGATTACTTAACGACAATATTACAGATAAAATACGAGCTTAAACAGGTTTTCATCGTGCCTCATCGGCATTAATCAATAGCGATTAAAATGATAATCCTGCCCAATGCCGCCTTTTTCTGACTTGTACTTAGTATACACAATTCACGTTGAATTTACTTAGTTATTTAAGGAAACGTTTTGTTAAATTTATTGTCGGCGGCTTGTTCGAGTGCCAATTGTCCAATCGGAAAGACTGCGTAATCGGTCGCTACTATAGGTTAAAGGGGGCAATTGGACATTGCTGATATGTGAGGCAACCCCATACCGATAAATTGGGTAATATAACGGAATAGCGGGTAAATCTTCGCTAAATGCTTCTTGAAATTTAGCATAAAGATTAATGCGCTGGGCGCGGTCATTAACGGTGCGTGCAGTTTCGATCAATTCGCCCGCTTGCTTGTTGTTATAACCCGTATAGTTTTGCCCGCGAACGCTTTGTGACGGATGCCATAACGGATAGGGGTCGGGATCACCGTCCATTGAAACTTCGACTAAAGCCACCTGGTAACTGCGTGACTCAAGAAAATCGCGTTGTAAATTGCGCACTGGCTGCACATTAACCCGCACTCCTAATTCACGCCACTGGGCCGCAACACTTTCAGCCACAGCGCGTCGGGTGGGGTCATCGGGGGTGAGCAGGGTAAAAGCCAAGGCCTCACCATCTTTTTGCCACACTTCAACGGGGGAGGGCGCCACCGCGCGAAAATCATAACCGGCATCGCGCAGTAATTGTTTTGCTTTGTTTAAGTCAAACCCATATTGTTTGACATCATTGTTATAGGCCCATGTGTCGGGAATAAACAAACTATGGGCTAATACCGCGCGCCCCTCAAGCACATCGCTAATCATGCGACGGCGATCGAGTGCCATTATGAGGGCTTGACGCACATTTTTTTCAGATAACGCAATCACACCGCTATCACGGCGTTGATTGATAAAAAGTGATACCACATGGGTTTGTTTGGTCGAATAAATGGTCAAATCATTACGCTCGTTCAGTCGTTTGGCTAGCTCTGGGGTAATAGTGTTAATCCCATCAATATCACCATTTCTAAACGCATCGGCAACAGCATCGGGGTTGGCGTAATAACGAAAAATTAAACGCGATAAATTGGGTTTTTTATTAATGCCCGAAATTGCGCCAGAAAACGGCTCGAGTGTTACCGATGAAACACGAACCCCTGATGTGCCAACTTGCGTAACACGCCAAGGGCCATTGCCCACAGGCTGTAAATTAAATGGAATCTTGTCGAGTTGGCTCGGCACTGTGCCCGACAAAATATGCTCTGGCAATAGGCCGATGGTGGTGTAATCTAAAAATGGGGCGTAAGGCTCGCGCAGCTTAAAAATGATTGTATCTTTGTCTTGTTTCTCGACTTTGACGGTTTTCCACAATGCGGCGATATCGGGCCGGCCCGGAAACTCTGGGGCTTGCAACAAACTAGTAGTGAATAAAACATCGTCAATAGATACATTTGCGCCATCATGCCAACGATAACCCGATTGCAATTTAAAGGTGTAAGTGAGGCCATCGCTCGAAATCACCCATGTGCCAAGATTAGGCACAACTTCACCATATTCATTAAAACGAGTTAACCCAACAAACGTAAGGCTACAAATGTCGCGGTCGGCTTCGTTTAAATCGCACAATAATGGGTTAATTGCGCGGGGCGCACCAGCCACACCTTCGATATAAGTGGTGTTTGTGTTGGTTGGTATGATTGAAGCGCTGGGTAAAACCAAGCGAAATGCAAGATAAAGTGTTGCAATAATGCCAACAACAAACAAGATCAACGGCAAACGTAGTGATCGCATAAGGATTCAGTACACCATAACCAGCCATCGGCAATCAGAAATAACATTTTTGATTACGATGACTGATTACTGATGACTGATCGCTAATAATTATTTTGCAGCCGACAAAACCACGTTAACAATAGCCAGAGTGAAGAATGCGATCGCTAGAAACACCGTAATGGTAAATAACAAGCGGTCGACACCGCGGCGTGTTTGATAAATGCTTTGCGCACCCCCAAATACCCCGCCTAATTCTTCTCCCTTGCTTTGCAACAGCACTGCGCCAATCAACGCAACCGCTAAAACAATCTGTGCGATGCCGAGGAAGACATTTAAGATCATAACAAATTATTATACATGGCATCGCCCAACCCATTGCATTCTTAAATTGATCAAATTTTGAGGCAACATTAACGCTGTTCTAAAGAAAGCTTGTTATAGTTCACCTCGGTTCATGGGTTTCCTCCTATTGGATAAGTAACAGGGCAATTCGGCGGTTGCCCTGTTACTTTTTTTCGGGGATGTGAAGACCTAAAACGATTTCCACGCTTTGTTTTGTATTGCAAGCTATACTTGTAACCCTTACACAATTATTTGGGCGTGCATAGCACCTTTTAACATTGATTACGCCCCCAATCAAAGTTAAAAAATATGTCACGATCATTCTATTTGGCGATTTATGTATGCAGTGCAATCTTGTTTTCAAGCTGCGCAAATTCTACGAGCAGTGTTCAACCCAACACCACAGGGCAAATTGTCACAACCTTCGCCAACACATCGCCAACGCCCCTTAGCGCCATAAACCAAGTTACCCCAAACCCAACGCTAATCCCAGCATCACAACCGGTAAAGGTGGCAGAAGAAACTGCAGTCCCGCGTGAAATTATCGACCTTGCAACCGCCCGCCCAGCCACATCGGCGCCAACAATTGCACCAACCCTGCGCCCAACCCAAACGCCCCTGCCACGCCCAACCGCGACAATCGTGCTGCCTACGTCACCGCCACTCTTGCCAATTGTTACGCCAACACCCGCCCAATTGGCCTTAAGCGGCTTACCAACTGCCCCCAAAGCATTCACGGTTACACCTTTTCCGGCATTGGTCAATCGTAATCAATGGGTCTTTTCGGTCACGCCCAAACAACCCTTAGAAGGGGGCACCGTAACCATTGCATGGGATCTCAAAGGCGAAAGCAATTTCGACATTTGGATTATTCCATTAGGCAGCGGCGCCAAAGCGCAATCGATTGCACCCGGGGTGCGATTACCCAGCACTGGCAATTTGAGTTACATTTTGCCCAGTGGGCGCAAATTTACACGTTTTAGCCTAACCGCCCAAGACCAAGTAGGGTTTAGTTTTCCAGATATTATTATTGAGACGACATGTATTAACCCCACCGCGTCCAACGATGGCTGTCAGAATGAAGCAGCCAATGCCCAACAATTGCTAGCGCCATTTGCCATCGTTAAACCCGCCAGCCCCACCCCAAACGCTAAAATTAGCCCAAGTGCCACCCCAAAAAACAAGCTCTCACCATAATTGCTTTATTTTCAATTACAATTTCAACATTTGGGAATTAAAGCATAGTGCTAACAAAACAAGCATTAAATAATAACTTATGTCAGACAAAGCAACTTATACCTTGGGGATTGATATTGGCGGCACCAAAATTTTTGCAGCCGTTATTGATAAAAATGGAAAGATTTTGGGCGTTGGGCGCAAGGCAACAAAAGCAGAAAAAGGTGCGGATGCTGTCGTAAAACGCATTCTTAAAACAGTCGATGAAGCTGTTGAAGTTGCAAAAATCGAACCCAACCAAATCATTGCCATCGGGGCTGGTGTGCCCGGTATGGTCGATGACGCAAGCGGCATGGTGACGGGGGCCGTAAATTTGCCGGGCTGGATGGGCTTGCCATTGGGGCAACATTTAAGCTCATGGAACAACATTAATGTGCCAGTCGCCTTATTAAATGATGTCAAAGCGGCCTGTTATGGCGAGCTAGTCATTGGCGCTGGGCGCAATGTAAAACACTTTGTCACTATTTTTGTCGGCACAGGGATTGGTGGCGGCATTGTTATTGATGGGCAAGTTTATTTGGGTGGTCGCAAAAGCGCTGGCGAAATTGGGCACATGGTGCAAATGGTAGATGGCCCAACCAACCAGTCTGGAACCGTCATTCGTGGCGGCATTGAAGCCCTCGCCAGCCGCACCGCCATTGTGCGTGATATTCAAAGCGCAATTGCGCATGGGCGCAAATCAATTGTGCCAAAGCTAATGGAAGAAAAAGGCGAGATTACCAGCAGCATTTTGGCAATGGCGATGAAAAAGAAAGATCACCTCACCGCTGAAATTGTTGATCGTGCCGCCTATCAATTAGGGGTTCATGCGGCTTCGCTCATCAATTGTCTTGACCCCGAAATGCTCATTTGGGGTGGTGGTGTCATCGAGGCTTTGGGCGAATGGATGATGCCGCGAATTCAAGAAGTAGCGATGCAACATTGTGTGTTTAAAAAAGATGCCGACCAGATCAAGTTTGTGCGCTCAGAATTGGGCGATTATGCCGGTGTGATCGGTTGCGCCATGAAGGCGCGTGAGAAGGCTGGGGTTTAATTTAAATGCATTTTGTAAGGGCACGGCATGCCGTGCCCTCAATTATGTTTGAATAGTTTGAGTAGCTCAATTGGCACTAGCGCACTGCCATTCACCGCTAAAACGCTGGGGCTGATTAAATTTGTAATCGGGCGAATTGGGCGCTGTGTTAATGAGTGACATATTGGTAAAACTCGCCGCGCCAGTTTGAAATAACGCCAATTTAACATCGGGGTTAAGCCCCGAAAATGCGCTGCCATGTGCCCCCAAAACAATGGTCATCACCATCGACATTGGTTCAGCCAAAGAGGTTGCATTACCTGAAAAGCTCACCATTGCGTAATTGGGATGATCGATAGGCACGCCTGTGCTGGCCCGCATTTCATACCACGTGCCAACTTTGGGCGGCGCACAAACCGCCTTTAAGCGAATTGTTTTGCCACTGGGCAAGCGCAAGGTCATATTTCCTTGCTCAAGGCCGATGGGTAATACGGAAGATGTAATCGGCGCAGTAGGCGCAATTACGCCACTTTTGGGTGGTATGGCCGTCGCCTTGGGTGCCGGAAGCGACCCATCTTCGCCAAGCATACTTCCAATTTCAGCTAAACCATCTGCGCCCAATAAATCGGTAATGACACCAAGATCGAGCAAGCCCGATGTCCCACTAATCCCCTGAGTTCCCGAGATTAATTTTGCCAATTGCCCCAGCAAAGCCGCGCTATCTTCAGGTTTTAGGGTGCTGGTTAACCCCAATGTGCCAGACAACATGTTGGTGCCTGAAATGCCGCCCAGCAATTGGCTGGCTAAAGCGGCTGGGTCAGAATCTGACTGAAGCGCCTTTTGAATAGCGGCAATTTGCTGCGGGTCTATTTTTTCGCCCGTAATTTGCTCAATGGCTTTGGCCGCCACTTGCGAAGAGGCTTGTTGCACTGTGTCATTGGCTTTTTGTTCGATGGCTTGTTTCATCGCCGTAATTGGGTTGCTTGATGTGACACTTGGCGCGTTTTGGGGCGACAAAGCGGCATTGCCGAGCCAGCGCAGCACCACAAACCCAAACACCCCCACCATCAAACAAATCGCTAGGCATCCAATTAAACCGATTTTGACAAATGTTTTTTTGTTGCTCATGTTTTTATTGTTGCTTATATTAATGAGTGTTGTTGCAGAAAAGTTCACAAAAATTCACAAAACAGATCCTGTTTACGAAACACATCTCTAAAATATCGTCGCAAGCCCATCGCTTTAAACGAAATCAAAG
>CAMDWA010000043.1 GCA_945877855.1 Thermoflexus hugenholtzii JAD2
GGGGGCGGTTAACCCGACCATCGCTGCAAATGGTCGGGTGGTGTTGACGCTGCGCCCAGTGGCAATGGTGACATAAATGCCGCGAGCCTTGGCCTGCTCGATCGCGCTTAAGACTCTGGGGGCGATGGTGCGGTCGGTGTGGAGTGCTGTGCCGTCGAGATCGAAGGCGATTAATTTGATCATGAAAATCTAGTCGATTTTAAGCATTAAAAGTTTGGTAGACGTTACCACATATAAGGTATTGGTGGCGGGGTCGATCGAGATATCTTGTAACCCTTGAAAATCATCGCCTTCGGCCCTAAATTGGCGTACAAATTCGCCATCTTTATTGAGCTGAATAACCAACCCCAATTTTGCATCGCCAATATAAATAAAGCCGGTGTTTGGCTCGCTGGTATTGAGTGTAATCGCCACAGGCTCGACCAACGATTGTGGCAGGCCATTAATTTTAAATGGGGTCGGGCGGGCATTGTTATAGCGCAAAATTGGTTCTTGAGCATTGCGGCGCAACACATAAACATTGCCATCAATTGCCACATCAACCGCATCTGGAAAACTAGGCAGGGGTGGCATAAAATAACCTGAGCCACGTGGGTTATTATCGGCGCCCATTTGATAGCGCCAAAGTTGGCCTGCGCCGGCATCTAAAATATAAAACTGTGAACTATATAGCTCACCTGCTACTGCCTTATTTACCGCCGTGGTAGCGGGCAGTTTGATGGGGGCAATTTGGGCGTTATTGGCATTGTAAAAATAAACCCCGTCGCCGCCAAATAGCATTGCACCATCGGCTAACCCCCAACGCCCATTACGCTGGGTGGCCCAAGCCACATCGCGCACGCCAGAGGGCAAATTGGGGTTGCCATTTAAGGCCAAAGCCATTGGCTTGTTGTTTGCTAACCCATTACGATCGGAATTAAGGAGGTATTGCTCGGCGCTATTATTGACCGTGTTAAGCAGATAAACGCCTTGATCGGTAGCTGCCACGCGATAAATCGCCGCTGGGTTGGGCAGATTGGCGAGCAAGGTGGTTTTGACCCGTGTCACCCGTAAGGCTTTATCGAGCTGACTGGATAATTGTTGGCGTTCACCTTCAAAGCTACGATCCTCAGGCACTTTGCTTTGATAATCGCTGATCGATTTAATGGCTTTTTGAATGAGATCGGGCGCGGCATTGGGGGCGCGGGCGGCTTCGACGGTGGCGGCAGTTTGATCGCGCAATTGTTTGCGCTCCATTTCGCCACTAAGCGATAAATAGAGCGTGGTTGTGAGCCACGCGACGATGACGGGTAACAGAATGGCGAACAACATCCACAATAAACGGGTGCGGCGTTCTTTGTCGCTAACACTGGGGGCGCTGGGTTTGGGGCGTTCACTTTGGGCGGCGACAATGTCGCCCGGCAGCATTTGCCGACCAATGGTGCTGGCCCCACGTTGGGCGCTTTCGGCGGCGCGGCCAGCCACATTGCCGGCGGTGTCGCGGGCGCGGCCTAGAGCTGGCAACACTTTGTTGCTAACTATGGCCCCGATTGGTGCGAAGGTTGCCTTTACTTTGCCCCAATCCATATTTAGAGCCGGTAGTTTGGGTGCTTGGGGTAATTTGTTGGCTGTTTTAGCGGGTTTAGCGGGTGATGGGTTGATCTGATTGGCTGGATCGTCATCATAAACGGCATCGCTTGGCCCATCGTCGTGGTCGCCGATATTTGTGGCTTGGGCCGAGTTGTCAGGCCATTCACCAATTTCGCCAATGCTGGTGCGCACATTGACGGTAAATGACACACCCGTCATGCGCCCAGCTTTGATGTTGGCATTCAGATACCCCGCCACCATACGCGCATCCCCTTTGCCCATACAAACATTGATCAGGCGGTCGCTGACATCGGGGCTGAGTGATCGTGGGCCGGTCAGCACAAATGAGTCGCCGGGTTGCCACGCGAAATTGACAAAAAACATTTCGGCATAGCCAACCCCCACCGGGCGTTGATCATCGGGCGGGGTGACGCGCTCGAATGAGCCGCCGGGGGCGCGGGCGTAGGCAATGGCGGGGCCACATTGCCCAATCACCACGCTATCATTGCTGACGACGGCGCAACTCAGTGAGCCGGTGACGGGCTGAATTAGCCCACGATTGAAATCATTGAGCTTTTCGCTGGCGAGCCGCACTGCCAAACGCAGGCCGGTGGTGATGCCGCCGGGCGATTGGTAATAGCATTTGCTGAGGGTGCGGGCAAGTTCGTTACAGACTTCGACTGAGGCGTTTGGCAAATCGAGAAAAACGATGAGGGTATCATCGGTGCGTAGCCCGTGTTTGGGTGGGTCTTGCACAAAAACCTGTGGGCTTTCGCCCAATTCTCGGCCATCGGCGACATGAATGGTAGAAACAGTTATTTCTGACACGCCCTTTGATTTTATCTTAACCTGAAATAACGCTTTGCTTAATCAGTGGTAATCTTGGGTTACTTTGTTTTCATTTTTGCCTGATCTTTCCCCCGCCCAATGGGCACTTGCTATCGCCGCCAGCATTCTGATTGGCGTTGCCAAAACCGGTGTGCCCGGGGTTGGTATTCTTAATATCACGGTCATTGCCAGTGTATTTGGCGGGCGGGCCACCGCTGGTATTACATTGCCGATGCTTATTTTGGCTGATCTTTTTGCGGTGTTTTGGTATCGCAAATATGCCGACCTAAAAAAAGTGGCTGGTTTAACGGGTTGGATTTTAGTTGGTATGCTTTTGGGGGTGGTTTGTTTTATCGTGGTCGATGCTAACAAAAGCGTTCGTGATGTGATTGGCATGATGATAGGTGTATTGGTCTTGATTATGTTGGGCTTGCATGTGGCACGCCAGCGTTATGGCGAGCGGTTTTCACCCAACAGCGGCCCAGCCCGTGCCTTTGCAGGGGCTGCTGCCGGTTTTGCCACGATGATTTCGAATGCTGCTGGCCCGATTATGAATGTGTATATGTCGGGGTTAAAAATGCCCAAAGATGAATTTATGGGCACAACGGCGTGGTATTTCTTTTTGCTCAATGTCAGCAAAATACCGGTTTATTTATTGTTGGGTGCGTTTATGCAGCCTTTTTTTACCCGCGAGACCTTGCTTTTTAATCTCGCTATGAGTCCGTTTATCATTGCTGGGGTGTTTTTGGGGCGCTTGGTGTTTCAATATATTCCGCAAAAATGGTTTATTAATATTGTTTTGGTAATGGCGGCGTTTGCGGCCATTCGGCTTATAACGGGATAGCGTGCAAAGTGCAAAGTAAAAAGTGCAAAGTCGGAGAATTCGGATTTTGCACTTTCTACTTTGCACTTTGCACTTTGCACTTTTTATGAATTTGATTAACGCAGCGCTCGGGCGTATTGTGGTTGATACGCTCATTACCAATGTGCGGGTGGCGAATGTGTTGACGGGCGAAATTTACCCCGCCGATATTGCCATTCACCAAGGCAAAATTGTGGCGCTAGAGCCGCCCAATTTGCAGCCGCCGCGCCAAGCCAGCCGGGTGATCGATGGCAAAGGCATGATCGCCACGCCCGGCTTGGTCGATTCACATTTGCATATTGAAAGCACGGTGATCACACCGGCGCATTTTGCCGAGGCGGTATTGCCATTAGGCACGACGACAGTGCTAGAAGACCCGCATGAGATTGCCAATGTGTTGGGCGCAGCAGGGATTCGTGCATTTTTAGCGGCCTCTGAAAATATACGGCTGAAGGTTGAATTTTTGGTCAGTTCGAGTGTGCCATCGGCGCTGGGGCTTGAAACGGCGGGCGGAGCGATTGAGCCTGACGATGTGCGGGCGTTGCTCAAACACCCAAGGGTGCGCGGGTTGGCCGAGGTGATGGATGGCACGGGTTTGATGGACGGAGATCGCCGCTTGTTTGATATTTTGGCGGCGGCTGGCGGCGGGTATGGCTATATGGCAGGCGCTCAGAGCTATGGCGTGATTGAGGGTCATAACCCAATGTTGCGTGGGCGGGCGCTATGTGCTTTTGTGGCTGCGGGTGTCGATTCTGACCACACCCAAGCCAGTGCCGCCGATTTGGTTGAGAAAGCGCGGCAAGGGGTGACGATAATGTTGCAAGAGCGCTATATCACCCGCGAGGTGATTGCGGCGCTCGAGTCGTTGCCCTTTGATATTGGCACTTGCATTATTACGGATGATGTTGCGCCCGAATATTTGCTCGATCATGGACATCTTGATCATGTGATGCGGCAATGCATTCGTTTGGGCATGTCACCAATGCGGGCGTTGCGGGCTTGCACGCTTAACCCAGCGCGGCGTATGCGGTTGTGGGATCGTGGCTTGATTAAGCCGGGGTGCGCCGCCGATATTGTATTGACCGAAAGTCTGGACGATTTTTGCGCCAAATTGGTGTTGGTGGATGGGGTGATTGTGGCCGAAAATGGCCGTATGATGCCGAACGCGATCGCGCCAGCGGCGATCGCGCAGGCAAATGAGGCCTTAGGCGCGTTTGCAAAAACAGTGCATTTAGCACCGCAGCAAGCGAGCGACTTTGCTATTTTGTTGCCGAATGAAGTTGAAAATAGCGCGACTGTCGAAATTCGCGTCATCGATTGTGGGCCATCGACCCAAACGCGCCTTGGGTATGCAAGTGTGCCGCTACGTGACGGTGTTTTGCAATTGAGTGACGACATGGCGTTTATTTGTGTGGTTGACCGCCACGAGCAACACGGCGGGCGGGCTTTTGGGGTGGTGCGCGGCTTGGGGCTGCGGCGTGGTGCATTTGCCAGCAGCGTGGCCCACGATAGCCACAATTTGTGTGTGATTGGGCATAGTCCCGCCGAAATGGCATTGGCTGCCAACGCCGTCATCGCCTCAGACGGGGGTATTGCGGTGGTTGATGGGGCGCAGGTGTTGGCGCATATGGCTTTGCCGATTGCGGGTTTGTTGTCGGGGCAGCCCATTGCCGAAACTGCGGCTGAGAGCCGCGCTGTTTATGCTGCGTTTAATCAACTTGGGTTAGTGCATTCGCATTGGCTGATGCGTATCAGCACTTTTACCCTGCCGGTATCGTCTGGTTTGCGTATTACTGATCTTGGTTTGGTGGACGCAAATGCACGTGAGATAGTGCCTTTAGTAGTCAGTAGTCAGATAATTTAAGATGACAATGATATTTTGTCTGCTCAAAACCAATCTGACTACTGATTACTGACTACTGAGCTACTGTCTTCATCAGTGCGACAAAAAATAGTAATAACAGACTGGTGACACTTTCGGCGAGCAAAGTTAAGCGCAAGTGATGTAACGTGTTGCCGAGTTTGGCAAGCTTTTGGCGCAATTTTGGCATCATAACTTGTTGATGCCATGCGCCAAAACCAATTAACAGCACAAATAACGCGAGTTTGGCAAGCAAGGCTTGCCCGTAGGCGGTGGTAAACAGGGCGTTAAAATCGCTGATGAATAAGGCGGCTTGAATAATGCCGCTGAGGCCCAGCCCCAACACACAAAAGGTGGCGATGGGTGAAAACCGCCGCAAAATGCTGGCGAGGGCTGGAATGTGTGCTGGGTCGCGCAATACGGCAGGCATGATGACCAGCCCTAATAAAGCAACGCCGCCCAGCCATATTGCCGCAAGTGTGAGATGTAGCCAATCAGTGAGGGTGGGCAATAGCCAATCTGCCAACATGGCACTGCGGCTAAGGGCGCTTTGTAATAGCAGCAGCAGCGTCATCACCCCAATTGCCCAGCCGATGCGCTGTAACCATAGCGCCGCCGCAAGGGCCATCAACAAGACCAACCCCACTAAGCGCAGGTCGATAAAGCCGAGTAGCTGTGGCGTGGGCAACGCCCAAACGCTGAGCGCCAGTGGCACAAACGCGATTCGCAAAAACAGACGTTGATGGTGGGCGCTGGTTTGCAGCAGCGTTTGAATGGCCGGCGTGTTTTGGGCCATGTGGCGTAATTGCCAAATGAGGGCGCAGCCGCCAGTAAGGGTGATGAGCGATATAAGTGTAAGCCAGTGTGGAATAATCATTGCAACCAAGCAATGATACGCGCATCTGTGGGCAGGTCAATGGCTATGGCGCTGGCATCGGCAATGATGACGAGATAATTTTTTGCGCCATCGGGGGCCGCGAAGCTGACCACAAGTGTGCGGCTGTCGTTGCCCCACGTTAGGGTGGGGTTGCTTTGGCGTGGCAATTGGGCGGCTAACAAGCGCTTTTCGAGTTTGCCATCGGCACGAATGACATATAGCTCAGTGCCGTTAATGCTAGGCACTTTAAGCGCTAACCATTCGCCATTTGGGCTAAAAACGGGGGCCTCGACCCAGCCGCCGCGCCCGCGAGCCTCGAAGGGGTGTAGTAATTGGGCGGTGCGGCGGGTCATATCGACCAGCGCGACACGGGTTTGAAATTTACCGGCGACAGTTGCACCGACCATCCACGCTAATTTTTGCCCATTGGGTGACCAAGCGGGGCTGGCGGCCTTGTAATCGGCAGGCAATTGTGGCAACATGCGGCGTAGGTCAACATTTTCGGGGCCGCTGGTTAGGCGGTAAATTTTAGGTTTGAGGCCGACATCGTAGGCGATGCTGCGGCCATCGGGCGCGGGTGCGGGCAGTGCGCTCGATTCGCCTGCGTCAAGCACACGGTAGCCGTTGCCGTCGAGGTTAATCATGCTTAATGCGCCTTCGCTGGGGCCGAAGTTGTCGAACGAACGCGAGTTAAATATCAGGGTGTTGGGTTTGGCCGCCCATGACTTTGGTGATTGTTCGTCACGATCGGGGGTACTGGTCAGGTTCGTTTCGCTGCCGTTGCCCAAATCTGCCATCCATATATCAGCATCTTGGCTAAAGAAGGCGCGTTTGCCATCAGCTGAAAGCGTGACATGATCGCGTGCAAGAATTTGTTGGGCTTGCCCATTTGCCATCATTTGCCATAACGCCCCAGCACTTTGATAAACCATGCCGGGTGAGGCCGGGGTTGCGGCTTTGGCGGGTTTTAGCGGGCTATTTTCAAAAAATGTTTGTAGCATTTCAGATGCAGTTGTTGGCTTAAGGGTTGTTGCGAGGATGAGTGGCAACATTAAACCGTGAATTGTGTTTCGGATAAGGACGTGCAACATAGCAAAATTAGAGGACGCTGGTTTGTTGAGTAACAATGAACTTTAAACGTATTTTTTCAATAACGGGGGGCATTTATAAAAGCGATTTAGGTGAAAACTTGTTTGCCATTTGCTACTGAAAAAATATCATTAAATCTATCTTGTTTGAAATAGATAGTTTTAATGCGAGGTTATTGTTGCGTTTTTGCGATCTGTTGCAATCATTCTTACGGTTGACTAGGTATCGGGCATTGGATGTAGCAGGTATCATGCCTTGATACAAGACATGAAGGGCGGGTTTCCATACGTTCCAATAGATGGAATGATGCCGAATCAACTATGATATAGGCATGTCAATCAAACTCCTTAATCCAGTTCCATCCGACTTAGACATTGCACAAGCGGCTGAAATCAGACCGATCCGCGAAATTGCGGCCAGCGTTGGGCTGACCGAAGATGATCTTGAAATGTATGGCAAGACCAAGGCCAAAGTGCATTTAGAGGTGCGTGATCGTCTAAAAGACAAGCCACAAGGCAAATATATCGTCGTGACCGCCATCACCCCCACGCCACTGGGCGAGGGCAAAACCACCACCACCATCGGCCTCTCGCAGGCGTTGCATGTGATGGGCAAAAGCGTGATGACTTGTATTCGTCAACCAAGCATGGGGCCGACCTTTGGTATTAAAGGCGGCGCGGCAGGCGGCGGTTATGCCCAAGTGGTGCCAATGGAAGATTTCAACTTGCATCTGACCGGCGACATTCACGCGATTGGCGCAGCGCATAACTTGTTGTGTTCAGCCGTCGATAATCATTTGCAACATGGTAATGATTTTAAGATTGATATGAATGCCATTTTGGTGCGGCGTGTGGTCGATATTAACGACCGCAGCTTGCGCGCCATCAAAATTGGGCAGGGCGGCAAAGAAGATGGTGTGCCACGTGATACAGGTTACGACATCACCGTCGCCTCTGAGGTTATGGCAATTTTGGCTTTGGCGACCAGCATCGAAGACCTACGTGCCCGCTTGGGCCGCATGGTGGTTGCGCTCGATGTAGATGGTAATATGGTAACTGCTGAGCAACTGAAAGTGGCTGGCGCGATGACAGTTTTGCTCAAAGATGCGATCATGCCAACCATGATGCAGACGCTTGAACATTCGCCAGTATTGGTGCATTGTGGCCCGTTTGCCAATATTGCACACGGCAACAATAGTATTGTGGCGGACCAAATTGCGCTTAAGTTGGCCGATTATGTCGTGACCGAATCGGGCTTCGGGGCAGACATGGGCATGGAGAAATTCATGAACATTAAGTGTCGTTACAGTGGCCTCACGCCCAATTGTGTGGTGTTGGTGGCAACTGTGCGGGCGCTTAAGATGCATGGTAGTGGGCTTAATATTGTGTTGGGCAAAAAATTGCCGGTTGAATTGACTTCGGAAAATTTGGAATGGCTGGATAAGGGCTGCGCCAATATGGTCAAGCAAATTCAAAACGCTCGTAAGTTTGGCGTGCCAGTTGTGGTGGCGGTCAATAACTTTGTCAATGACACCGAGGCCGAGATGGAACTCATTCGCCGCCGCGCGGTTGAAGCCGGGGCGGTTGGGGCCTTTGTTAGCCGTGTGTGGGGGCAAGCCGGGGCCGGTGGGCGCGAATTGGCCGAGGCCGTCATTTCGGCTTGTGACCAACCTAGTGAGTTCAAATTCTTGTATCCGCTCGATATTCCGATCAAGGACAAGATCGAAGCGATTGCGCGTGAGATTTATGGGGCCGATGGGGTTGATTATTCGCCCGAAGCCGAGGCACGTATTGCTCAATTTACCAAACTGGGCTTTGACAAGCTGCCGATGTGTATGGCGAAGACGCACTTGAGCCTGAGCCATGATGCCAAATTGCGTGGCGCGCCCACTGGCTGGCGTTTGCCGGTGCGTGATGTGCGGGCTTCGGTTGGCGCTGGTTTCCTTTACCCGTTGTGTGGCGACATGCGCACCATGCCCGGCCTGAGCAAGCACCCAGCTTACGAGCGAGTCGATTTGATCGACGGCAAGGTCGTTGGGTTATTTTAGAGTTGGTATTTAGAAATCGGGTTTCTGCAAGAAACCCGACTTTTTTTACTGTTATCGTGCAAACATTGCCGACAACACTTTAATTACGGCCTCTTGGCTGACACCTGAAATATTGCCTAAGTTTTTTACAAGCCGACTCTTGTCAATCGTTCTGATCTGATCTAACACAATTTGACCCTCTTTTCCATCAAAGACACAAGTCACGCGGGTTGGGTAATTTCTACCGCGGGTTGTCATGGGTGCAATAATGACAGTCGCCAAATGTTTATTCATCTCATCAGGCGATATGATCAAACAAGGGCGGGTCTTTTGGATTTCACTGCCTACCGTTGGGTCTAAATTGACCAAATACACTTCAAATCGCGCTACCATTCCCATTCCTCATCGTCCCAACGGCTAGCATTGACAAGATTAGCATCAAGTAATTGATCATCGCCGCGCTCCGCCATTAATTGACATTGTGCTTCCCAGCCTGCGCGGGGGTGCAATGTCGGGTGTAACACTAAAAAACCATCTTTAATTGACAACTCCACTTCATTATTGATATGAAATCGTTCTAACAATGGTTTGGGAATGCGAATCCCTTGTGAATTGCCAATTTGGATAATCCGCGTTTTAAAAATGCTTTCCATCGTTTACATCTCCTAATGTAATTACATTGTATCTACAGATGGTTGATTGTCAAGATTCGTAAAAGTGTATGTGATTTAATTTTGTCTGATTTAGAGCTTATTTGGCGTGTTTTTTGACTCGGGTGTTTCCTATCTAATCTTAAGAAAACTTGACAGTTTGTTGCGCTACATCTAAAGTCTCATGCGGTATTAAGATATTGTCTTTAATCTATTTAAAAGGAGGCGAAATGTTGCGCAATATCAAAGTATTGGTCTTAGATTCATGTAATGCTTGGATAGATGGCATTGCAACATGGTTGGAATTCCAATCGATAGAGGTTATTCCGATAACCGCGTCTTTTTTGCCTCCCTCCCCCCCCCCCCGATATAAAATATATACTACTTTTGGGATTACATTTAGAGCCATTGGCGACTTTTGCATATTGTCGAAGCTATGCTAAATATACAAATGTAGCTGTCGTTGTGTGTTCTGCTAAGGCTGATCATTGGTTGTTTCAGCAAGATATCGCTTATGTAGGCGCAAAAGCCTGTGTGCCGCCACAAGTTACGCAAGCTGAATTATTGCAGATTTTAGACGTGGTTGGAAATGGAGGTTGCTTATTTTCGGCTGATGTGTTGGTGACAGCCTATGCCCCTATTCATCTTACGAATCGTGAAATGGACGTATTGCGTGGCTTAGCAAAAGATATGAGCGATAGTCAAATTGCAAATATGCTTGAACTTAGCCCTAATAATGTGCGAAATATTGCCCAGCGGGTACGCGAAAAATTATGTGTTGAAACACGTGAAGAGGCAAAATTTCGGGCTTTGCAACGCGGTTTGCTGTAATTTTAGTAGGTAAGGGCTACCTATTTTTTTAGGTGGTGGGTAACTTGTGCGTAGGTTGGGTTTCTGATATTGTGGGTATGACGTAATCGCGATGCGTCGGATTGAAACCAATACTGCAACTAACCATTTTATTGCTGTATTCAATCAAATTGATACAGTATCAAATTAGACAGTAGGAGATTTTATGTGTGATTGTCAAGAAAAAAATAGCAAAATAAAGCCGATTAAAACCTCGCGTCGAGGATTTTTAAAAACAGTGGGAGCATCGACTTTAACCTTAGCAGCAGCCCAAGTACCCATCTTTTCTTCCCAATCTGTTTCAGCCGTCAATAATCCATTAGATTTAGTAGATGATGCATTAAAGATTGCGCGAAAATCATCTATGCTTCAAGAAATTTTAGATGAATTGAAAGAAGCAAAAATAAAATTTTCTGTCTCTAAAAGTTCTGTAAAAATTGCGGCCTTAAACGGCCCCATATTTGGTTGTGTATTAAATCATTCGACATCAAACACAAAACGACTTGGGGCCGATATTTTGCTTACAGTAGATTTTACACAAGGTGAACTCATATTCACACAGCACATAATTGGTAGTAGTGCTGTGGATATATTTAATGTATCCAGTATTATTTTCGATAACCGCGTCAATCTACAACCCGAACTTCGTGGGACGAGCGGATACTATACAACTCCTCCCAAAATGTTGCGACCTCGTGCCGAAGATTACTGGGCGTTTAGCCATCCCGATACACGCCCACTTCGAGAAGATGAGGCACTACAAGTTGGGTGGCCTGAAGAAGGTGTTACAAGTGATTATTGGCATTATCAAAATATTTCAGGTGCAGATTGGCATATTAACAATGGACTAATTATGTATCGAGCGACCGAAATATTGGAATCGCAAACTAAAAAATCCAATGGGCTTTCCCGAATAGTAAAACTTACCTACCAAGATAAATAAATGTTGCAAATATCAAATCGGAGAAAATATGAATATTGGCGCAATTCTTTCCAATAAACGACTAGGGTTATCTAATGTAACCGTTTACGCAGCCTCTAGTTTTGCTCAAAATGTATTGGGGCTATCAACCGGCATTCCAATCTATCAACAACAATTAGTCCATAATTGGTATACGTATGATGGTCCTGCGGCTGGCGCTGCCGAATATTGCGGGACACCAGATAATGAAAATAATGAACCATCAACTTTACGTCAAGTATCAGCACATGACACATTATTTGCACGGCGTAATGTAAGCAACGATGCCACTACTAATCCCGGAATATTACAATGGTTTCAAAATCACAAAACTGCAAATCGAATTTATTATATAGGAAATGAGCCAGAATATCCGGTTCAACTAGGATTATCAACAAATAACGGTTGTACAAATAACTGTACCCAGCCGCGGGATCGAGTCATTGATGGATATTTCTCAAATGTATTTAATAATTCTTCACTGTTTTGGGAAACTATTGCAGGACCTCCTACTCCATCTAGCACAAACTGTGGGGTAGACACAAATGATACAACAAAGAGGATTAAGGCTGAAGCCCTTGCCTATGTATATTTAAGGCTGCTGAATGAAGTAGGTGCGAGCGGGTACCTAGTGTTACCACCTGCATCTATATCCTCATATTTAGACGGTAATCATAATTATGATCCGTACTGGCAAACTTTCTTTCAAAAAGTTCATTCAGGCGTAACAATCAACGGCTATACCCAAAATGGAATTACAACAGCACCCACTGTCAATGGGAGTCTTACTGCTCCAATGCGAGTATTGCATCTACATCAGTATAGTTTTGTTAAGCCGTCACTGCTTGAGGGCATGGCCGATGGTGCATGCCATTTTCGCAAAGGGGTAAACGCTTATCGCACAGCACATTATGGAGCAAATGCCAGCTTGCCATTAGATATTATGTTGAGTGAGATGGGACCAACACATTGGTATTCAGATCAAGTTAATAGTGATATTAGATGGGCAGGCGGATATAACAGCTTTAAAAAAGGTCTTTCGTATTGGAATTCTTGGTTGCACTGGCTTTTACGCCAAGGACCATCTGATTGTAATCTCACTGCTGGGCACGTTATATATGCTTGTCCGCACGAAACTTCAGTGCCTCCTTATGCGACTTATGATACCCCACAAACAAATATACGAAATCAATGGTATTTTAATAGCGATACATGGAACTTTAGCGTATATTATGGAGCACCTGTAATAAATAAACCCAGTTTAATCGTTGACGGAAATTATCAAAATTCATTCTCATCATTTGGTGGCAACCCACCAATATGGGATTTAAAAACATGGCGACGGACGCCCTTTGGAACATGCTATAAAGTATGGTCGGATATTGGTTTAGATAGTGTCACTAACAATTTGTCAACAGGTTGGGTTACAAGTAATAATGCTGGGACAGCCGCAGAAATAACACTAACTTTACCAGCTGGTTACAGTACAATTTATTTCCCAGTGATCAAAAGTTCAAGCAATCTAACCGGAACGTCCTTTGGCTTTAGAATGGTAAATTCAAATAATGCTGTCTACAATTATCCGGGTGGATTAGATATGAATGACACTCAAGACAATACCAGCTATTCACTTTATGGTATTACCCAAAATGCCATCTCTGCAATGGTTCATCCTTTGGTTTGTTATGCAACGAGTAGTAGAAACATTAAAATTCAATTACAACGTAATACAACTGGGGGAACAGTGTATCTTGGACGTCCTGTTCTCATGTCGGGTGCCGCATCATGGATGACGACCCAATAGCAATTCCCCAATAGAAAATCAATTTAAATACTAAAAATTTGATAATATAACTATGCTGATAAAAATATTTTCCGTATAATTATATTATCGAATTTTAGCGTTTGTTTTTCTCATAAAATTTAATATGAAAAAAAATCACTCGTTTAATTATTTTATTCATAGGAAAAACAAAGCATTTTATTCGCTGGTCGCTGTTTGTATGTTGATATCCAACGTCACAACCAGTAATATTCTATGTGTTCAATCAATACGAATGGCAAATAATCATCTATATTTGCCCATTTTGCGAAAACCATCACCGTTTGTATTAACTAATGTTTATGGCGGATATGATGAAGCGAAAAAAAACTATCGTTGGGCGGGAGAGTTTGTCAATGTAAGCAGTTCAATTACAACTGATGTACAAATACAGTCAAAGATATACAATCAACTGACAGGTGAATTATTAGAACAGGTTACCCAGACAATTGCAAACGTAGATATTTTGCCGGGCCAAACATATCCGTTTGCGGGAATATCAGGGATATTAGACTTTGGGGCATCTGGATATATGTATCAACCGCTTTATCGAGAGATCGAATTTATTGCTTGGAAGGAAATTACAAACACAAGATCTGCCACTGTGACAGCTACAATTTCTGTTTCTGGCTCATACTTTGATACGATTCACATTACTGTAACCAATCAAAATGCTTTTGCTCTCAAAGATATTTATGCATTAGTTTGGGCACTCAATGCACCCGCATCAATTCCTTATACTAATAATAACTATATGCTCATTGCATCAGATCTTAAACCAGGTCAAACGATTACCTACTCCAGAAATTATCCCTATCTTTATGTTACAGGAAATTTCAAAGATGCAAGAGTATTGGTTCAGGGCACATATTAACATTTATGTGACAATGTTCCCATGCTAACTTTCATCCTTGGCGGGGCACGCAGTGGTAAAAGCGCACTGGCGCAACGCATCGCCCATGAGCGCGGCGGCGATGCCGTGCTGTATGTGGCGACCTATCGACCACCTATGACGGGTGATGACCCCGAAATGCAGCGGCGTGTGACAAAACATCGCGCCGACCGACCACAGACATGGCCGACCATCGTTGTCGGCGATGATGCATTTGCCGACCTTCTCACTGCCATCGCTACCCATCAACCGCGCCTTGTGTTGCTCGATTGCTTGTCGATGTTGGTCAGTGGGGCGTTATTTATGGGCGAAGTGTTGCCGCCCGACCCTGAAGCTGAGGCGGTAAGGGTAATTCAAGCCCTGCTATACACCTATCAACAAAGCCACTGTGAATGGGTGGTGGTGAGCAACGAGGTTGGGTTGTCACTTGTGCCAGAGCACCCAGCCAGCCGCGCTTATCGTGATGCTTTGGGGCGCGCCAACCAAGTGTTGGCCCAAGCCGCCGATGTGGTGTATTTTGTTATCGCTGGATTGCCGCAACGGTTGAAATAATGTCGCCTTCGTCAGAATATCGGCAAAAAGACGCAGGTCGAAAGGCAGGTGCGCACGCATAGCCATGCAACATCACTGGTACAATAAATTACTACTTAAGGCTTAAGCGATGCGACCCATCAACCCTACACCACGCCCATCTGTTACGCCACCGCCGCCAAAGCGCAGCAAACTGCCCTGCGGTATCGTTGGCCTCGTCGTATTATTGGCGGGCATTGTATTGCCAACTTTGGCTGTGCTTGCCATCAGTATCATTTCCAGCATTACTGGTCAGAGCAACCCAATTGATAATATTATTCCGAATGCGGGAGGTAATACCAATACGACTGCGCCAGCGCTTTCATTACCCACTTTGGGGGCATGGAAAGGCACAGATCGGATTAATATTTTGTTGCTTGGTATCGACTCGCGCCCAAAAGAAGACCCCAAAACGGCTCGGACTGATACGATTATTTTGGTGACGCTTGATCCTGCCACCAAAACCGGCGGCATGATGAGCATCCCGCGTGATTTGTATGTGCCGTATCCAAACCCACCACGCGGTGCACCTGCTACCGAGCGTATTAATGCGGCACATTTGTATGGCGGCCCCAAATACAGTATGCAAACAGTGGCGCATAATTTTGGGGTGAAGGTGGATTATTATGTGCGGGTTAATTTTAATGTGGTGATCGAATTGGTTGATCTGCTGGGCGGTATCGATGTTTATGTTGAGCAAGATATTAATGACCAACAATTCCCCGATATGAATTATGGGTATGATCCGCTCATCATTAAATCGGGTTGGCAGCATATGAATGGCGATTTGGCGCTGAAATATGCCCGCACCCGACATGGCAATAGCGATTTTTCACGTATGAAACGCCAACAACAAGTCATTTTGGCCATTCGTGAAAAAGCCTTGAGCGGTGATACCTTATTACGTCTGTTGCCGCAAACGCCAGCCATTTTGCAAAAGCTCAAAAGCTCAATCGAGACTGATTTATCGGTGACCGAATTGGTGCAATTGGCGTTGTTGGCAAAAGATATGCCTGCCGACAAAATTGCGCGGGTGGCGGTTGATGAATCAGCGGTTTCATTTACCACAACAGCCCAAGGTGCTAGTGTGTTGTTAATGAATCGTGAGCGGGTGGCCCAACTTCGTCAAGAATTGTATAACCCATCGCTTAATGCAGCTGCCTCAAGCAAAACGCCAGAGCCGGGGCGAGTGGTGATTCAGAATGGCACTCAAACCAGTGGTTTGGGGCAAAGTGCCCAACGCACCTTGGGCACAAAAGGTTACACGATTGTGCGGGTTGAAAATGCGACCCAACGCCAACCCAAAACCACCATCATCGATTATCATGGCCGCGCATTGTTTATCAAACAATTGGCCGATTCACTTGGCACACCGGCGGCAATTGTCACCAGTGCCATCGACCCCAAAAACCCAGTTGATGCGTTAATCATTTTGGGTGATGACTATAAACCCTGATTGAAAGGATGAAGGACGAAGGATGAAGGATGAATCAATTTTGTCTTTTATCCTTTATCCTTCATCCTTTATCCTTTATCCTTTTTATTATGACCGATTACAACTTGCCGCACCGCCGATTCAACCCATTGACCCAAGAATGGGTATTGGTGTCGCCGCATCGCGCCAAACGCCCATGGCAGGGTGGCGTAGAAAAAACAACCGGCAGCAAACGCCCCAGTTATGACCCACAATGTTATTTGTGCCCGGGAAATGTGCGTGCCAATGGCGCAATAAACCCCAATTATGAGGGCGTGTATGTGTTTGACAACGACTTTGCCGCCATTTTTGAAATTGAAGATATCGCGTTAAAAGTTACCGATGCAGCGCAAGCCGCTGCTACTTCAAATACACAGTTGCTCAAGGCGCAGCCAGAGAATGGCATCTGCCGCGTGATTTGCTTTTCACCGCGCCACGACCAAACCATGCCCGACCTGAATGTGACACAAATTGCTGAGGTGGTGCAAGTATGGATGGCGCAATGTGCCGAGTTGGGAGCGCGTGACGATATTCGTTATGTGCAATTGTTTGAAAATAAAGGCGAAGTGATGGGGTGTAGCAACCCGCATCCACATGGGCAATTGTGGGCCAGTTATAACATTCCTACTGAAATTGAGAAAGAAACACAGGGGCAATGTGCTTGGCGTGAAACGCAAAACCGATCATCCTCGGTTTTATTATTAGATTATCTTGCAACAGAACAACAAGCTGGTGAGCGAATTTTGTTTGAGAATGAACATTTTGCTTGCGTGGTGCCGTTTTGGGCGGTGTGGCCCTTTGAAACGATGCTGTTGCCCAAACGCCATATTCGGCGTATTGTTGAATTGACGGCAGACGAGCAATTGGGTTTAGCCGACGCACTTAAGCGCATCACCACTTGCTATGATCGGCTGTTCGAGGTGTCATTTCCTTACAGCATGGGAGTGCATCAAGCCCCGTATGATGGTGAAGATCACGCCGAATGGCAGATGCACTTGCATTTTTATCCGCCATTATTACGATCGGCTACAGTGAAGAAATTTCTCGTCGGCTACGAAATGTTGGCACAGCCCCAGCGCGATCTGACCCCAGAACAGGCAGCGGCGCAATTAAGAAGATTGATAGTGGCCTAAGGATACGCGGAAAGGCATAAAAGTGTGATTTTTGCCGATTGCACCAATGCTGCTCAAGCATAGCTTAAGCAGCATTGGTGCAATCGGCGTTTTAATACTAGTTACGGTGTGCTGTCTAGGTCAAGCGTGCGGCTAAAAAGGGGTTGAATGGGGCGATTGCTGACAGGGAACAAATTGGTAAACGCCTTAATCTGCGCCGCCGATATTTGCATCGATTGTGTCATCACGTGCCACTTTACACCCTCAGAGCAGGGTGGTGTGGTTAATGAGCCATTGTAACGATAAGTGGTTTGGCTGGGCGGGATCAGTTCTTTGGCATTTGTGGTTGCAGTCAAGGTCTTGACTGGCCCTTGAGTTGTAGGGAGGTTATCCCACACGGTTTTTAGGGAGGCATTATCTGGCCCTTGCACCAATAATACCCCAACAACGGCCAATGTGCCATCGGCAGCTTTATGCACAAAATGCACTTCGGCATCGGCCAATTTGCCATTTACACTGTGCTCGCTGGGTGCATGGAAATGGTATTGCAGCAAATCATAACGCTTGCCATCGACCACAATATAGCTGCCTTCGTCATAATTGACTTGAATGGTATGCCCATTGTTCAAAATATTAATTTTGCTGGGTTGATAATTAAATGAAATGTTTGAGATATCGCGCAAATTGGCCTTGCTTAGGTCGATTGGCGATTGCTCTTGCCCAGTCTTGCAAGCTGCAAATTCGCTGCTTAGGTCGCCCCATTTGGCTGGGCCTGCATCGCCGTTATAAGCCCAATGCGCGGGGCCGTGCCCAGCATTTGCTGCGCCTTGTGGGGTGTGTGCGTCATCCATCACCACTGTAATTTGGGTTGGAATCGCCCCGGCTGGGGTCGCTTTGGCTTTAGCAAGACAAAGCATTTGCCCTACTCGAATGACATTAATATTATTGATGGGTGCAAATCTTTTGTCTGATTTGGCTACATCGTTTGTGACCCGAACAATATTGACATAGTCAAATATATTACCGCTGTTGCGTTTTGCAATGAGCGATAGGGTGTCACCTTTTTTTATGGTGTAAGGGGTTGCACATAATCCATCGGCGCTGTTTGCGATGGTTGTGGGTGGAGGTGTTGCATTTCCTCCTAATGATGCAGTTGCCTGATTGGCATGAATGCCTAAAATAGTTGCACTTAATGAGAGCGCGGCGATCGTGGTTGACAATGGGTTGCGAGAAAGTATGTTCATTTTTGCTCCTAAACTGCAATGAAACATATCTGTTTTATATCTAATCCGCCTCGGATTTGCAATTTTGGATTAAACTTTGTTTTCTTCGCGCCTTGTGAATAATTGGGAATGTCTGTAAAAGATGTAATAATGCCCAAGGCACGATCACTTTGTATTTAGAGATGGCAAAACCATCTCTAAATACAAAGTGATCGTATCTCCGGCGGCAATTTATTTTTGGCTTTGCTTTGCGGCTTTCAAGGTGTTTTTTAACAGCATTGCAATCGTCATTGGGCCAACGCCGCCCGGCACAGGCGTGATGGCCGAGGCAATGGGCGCGACCGCGTCAAAATCCACATCGCCCACCAAGCGTGAGCCGCTCTTGCGGCTGGGGTCGGCAATGCGGTTAATGCCGACATCGATCACGACTGCACCGGGCTTCACCATATCGGCGGTTACAAACAAGGGTTTGCCAATGGCGGCGATAATGATATCGGCCTCGCGCACAACCGAGGCGAGGTTAACGGTGCGGCTGTGGCACATGGTGACGGTGGCATCGCGGGTGAGCAACATTAATGAAACAGGCAGACCAACGATGGTGCTGCGGCCCAACACCACCGCGCGTTTGCCCGCAATGCTAACGCCGGTGCGCTCTAGCAATTCGATACAACCGGCGGGGGTGCATGCCGCAAATGGAGGCGGCTTGCCTTTTACACCTAGCAAGCCGAGGTTGCTGGGGTGAAATCCATCGACATCTTTATGTTGTGGAATAAGCGCCAACAACGGGTCTTCGTTGAGGTGCTTGGGCAGTGGCAATTGCATCAAAATGCCATGCACATTGGGGTTGGCGGCCAATTCGGTTAACACCGCTGCCACTTGTTCTTGGGTGGCATCTTTGGGCAATACATGCCCAAATGAGGCGATCCCCGCTTCTTCACAGGCTTTGTGTTTGCTACGCACATACGTGGCCGAGGCTGGGTCTTCGCCGACCAACACGGTGGCAAGGCCGGGCGTAATGCCCAAAGTGCGCTTCATCTCTGCCACTTGGTCTTTCACTTCGGCGCGAATTTGCGCCGCAATTGTCACTCCATCGATTAATTGAGCCATAATGACAGGCATTATCCATGTGTTTGCTTCGTTCCGCTAGGTGTAACCGTTATAAACATCGGGTTTCTGCAAGAAACCCGATGTTTGAAGGCACAAGCTTTTTACATACGACAATTTGAAACTTAACCCCAGCTATACTTATAGTATGAACCGAGATCAAATTGTGCATCGTTTGCGTGAGTTGAAACCACAATTACAATCTGAATTTAATGTTAGCCAGATTGGTTTATTTGGTTCGTTTGCACGTGGTGACAATACTCGCACGAGCGATTTGGATGTTCTGGTTGATTTTAGTGAAACGATTAGCCTGTTTCGTATGGTTAGTCTTAAAGACTTGTTATCAACTCGTCTACATCGTAAAAAATTAGATTTGGTCCCGCTCAAAATGCTTAGACCCGAGCTAAAAGATGCCATCATGCGAGACCTTATTGAAATATGAAAGCTAGAAATCGCAATTAAATCGATTTTTTGTCGGATATTGTTCAAGCTATTCAATACATTTATAGCTTTGTAGCTAACATGGATAAAAACGATTTTTTAGTAGATGAGAAGACGACCAGTGCAGTAGTTCGTAAAATTGAAATTATTGGAGAGGCAACAAAACATGTCTCAAATGGCATAAAACAAAAACATCCTACGGTTCCATGGAAGAGTATGGCGGGTATGCGTGATGTGCTAATTCATCACTATTTTGGGGTTGATTATGAACAAGTCTGGAAAACAATTCGTGAAGACTTGCCTTTTGCGTTAGAAGCAGTTCAAAAAGTTATTGAAAGTGAGTCCATCTCTTCTCAGTGATTTTTTGATTCGCAAGTGAGTTTCACCATCGCTCCCTAAGCGTAGTTTGGTGGGCGATGGTGAAATCGACATTAGTTTACTTCTTCAATAAATCGAGCGCACTCTTGGTCACCAAGGCGGTGGCAATGGGCAATGAATCTTCTTCGATGACAAAGCGCGGGCTGTGATGTGGCACATGCTTGCTCTCATCGCTGCTGCCAGCGCCAATAAACACATAAGCCCCGGGCGCGGCTTGTAAAAACCATGCACAATCTTCAGCCCCCATTGTGCGACGATCATCACGCACATGAGCCGCCCCAACCAAGGCCTTGGCATTGTTACGCACCATCTCAGCCAATTCGGGATTATTGACGGTGGCGGGGGTGGGGTTGACATCAAAAGTCAGTTCTGCGCTACATTCCATCGATTCGGCAATGCCGGTAATAATGGCTTGCATCCGCTTCTTGAGCAAGGCTTCGATTTCTGGCTCGAATGAGCGGATGGTGCCCTTCATCTCAACAAGATCGGGGATGACATTGCCGACCGTGCCGCCGTGAATGGCCCCAATGGTGATGACGCCAGCTTTGAGTGGCTCGACATTGCGCGAGACCACCGTTTGCAAGGCGTTGATAATGAGGGCTGCGGTAGCAATCGGGTCACGCCCTTGATGTGGGGATGCGCCGTGTGCCCCGCGCCCGGTCACGCTGATGCTAAAGGCCTGCGCCGCGGCCATCGTTGGGCCGCTGGTCATTTGCACCGTGCCGACCGGTTCCATGCTGCTCACGTGCATCGATAAAGCGCGTGAGGGTTTGGGGTTTTCTAACACGCCATCTTGAATCATGGCCTTGGCCCCAGCGATGATTTCTTCGGCGGGTTGAAAGACAAATTTGGCAATACCGCCCCATTGGTCACGATGCCGCGCCAATAATTCGGCCACGCCAAGCCCAATCGCAGTGTGGGCATCGTGCCCGCAAGCGTGCATTACGCCTGCATTTTGCGATTTAAATGGCACATCGACAGCTTCGATAATGGGCAAAGCGTCCATATCGAAACGCAAAAGTAAGGTTTCACCGGCGCTGCCGTTACCCTCAATCAGCCCGACCACGCCAGTTTTGCCGACACCGGTTTGCACTTCATAGCCCAATTCGCCCAAACGCTGGGCCACGATGCCCGCCGTGCGCACTTCTTGAAAGGCCAATTCGGGGTGCATATGAAAATCGCGGCGGGTGTTGACCAATTGCTCACGCATGGCATCGGCTTCGGTTTTTAGTTGTTCGATTGTTAGTGTGTTCATAATTGGTTGGTTGATTAGTTGATTAGTTGATTAGTTGAATGGTTGATTGGTTGAATCACAAACTTTAACTGATCAATCAACCAATCAACCAAGTTTACATCTCGTTATTCATTGTCTGCACATCTTGGCACCCAATTAACATGAGGCCAGACTCAACATTATTTTTAATGCGATTGTTTTGAACAATGCTGTCGCGCACCCGCTCGATTTGGGCGGCGATGCGATTGTCGCTGATGGTATTGCCGGTGATGCGAAAATTGTGGCAACGCAGTGCCGCTGCCTCGCGTTCGGTCCAAATACGAATGGCGCTGTCATGGCGCGTAAATTCATTGTCGGCGATGTCGGTTTCGTAGCTTTCGGCACATTCGGGGTAAAAATTGGTAAAGGCCGGGCGTGCCCCCACCCAAAATTGCACGCCATCGCGGTTGCGGGCAAAGGTGTTGTGGCGAATGGCATTATGATGCCCCTGTTCAATCGCCACACCCGCGATGCGGTTGCCCACAATTGAATTATCGGCGACGGTGGTATGGCTGGAGTAACCCAACCAAAAGCCATAATTGCAATTATCGGCCTTGTTATGACGAAAAATATTATGCTCAGAGAATGTGGCCTCGAAGGCGATATTGGGACTCCAACTGCCGTCATTATGCTCAAATATATTGTCGTTGCACGGCGTTTTAATTTGATCTTTGTGAAACCCGCCCAAAAACACCCCATCGCCGCCACTGCGCAGCAGGTTGTGGCTGATGTGGTTGCGCGACGAATTACACATCATGACCAACGCGGCAGCATCGGCTCCATTATGATAAGCCGCCCCATCACGCCCACGATAGTTGTAAATGCGACAACAAAAATCGGCGATATTGGACTGAATGGCGTTATCTGACGACTCGAAGAGCAAAATGCCAGATCCGCTGTTGAATGAGGCATTGTTACGGACGACTTCGACTTTGTGACAGCCATATAACATCACGCCATTTTGTTGGTGTTGCAAGTCGTTATCGCAGATGCTGCTATCGATAACCCCATTGAAGATGATGCCCGCGCCATAGGCTTGGCTATGGTCGAGCCAAATATCTAAAAACACATCTGGCCCAGCTACTTCGTGGGTGCGGGTGATATGGCAGCGCTCGATGCGCACATTGGCGCTGGCGTTGACCCAAATGCCGTGATAATAACGCTCAACCTGAAGATTTCGTATATTTACGCCACTGTGTCGGTTGACCACAACACCGCGCCCAGCAAAGCCTTCGCCGATCAATAATGCGCCATTGCCGTCGAGTGTTACGCCGTCTTTTACAATCTCGATACCATGTGGCAAATAATAGACCCCACGCGCCAATCGCGTATCGCGGTCAATCTTCATGCCGTCTTGGGGGATGATGTCCATAGGGGGAAAGGTGAAGGATGAAGGATGAAGGGTGAAGGATGAAGGATGAGAGATTGCCCATAAGTCATGACTTGCCCTCATCCTTCATCCTTCACCCTTCATCCTTTCTGCCTAATAAATGCCGGGTAAAAGTTTTTTAACTTGTTTGCGATAGTCGCCGTAATCAGGGTATTTTTCCATCAGCCACAGTTCTTCGCGGCGGGCTTTGCTATCAAAAAAAATAAACAGCACCAGCGCCCCAAGCACAGCCAACACCGAATTAAACGCCAGTGCATAGCCCAGCGCCAGCAAAATGACGGCGGTGTAAATGGGGTGACGCACCAAGCCATATACGCCGTGTCGCACCAATTTGCCGCGATTAATAGGTTTGGGGTAAGGGGTCAAATTATCGCCAAGATCAGCAAAAGCGCGACGAATAAACATCACCCCAATCACCAAACTCATCACCCCAATCATGCTAGCAATGCTACCCATCGGCCAGCCCCAGCCCGACTCAGTGCCTATTAAACGGGTATAAATGGGAATAAGCAAGACCAGCAGCAATAGCACCACTTGTAATGCCACCCAAATACCCCCACGACTGACAAATTTTGACTTTTCCATAAACCCGTATCATAACCGCCGATTGAGACCGGCTTGGTATCCGGTCATTTCGACATAGCCCACACCGTTTACGGTTTTGCCATTCGATGTGCCAGCCAAGGTGACGGCCCCTTCCCAATACACCGTCGAAATATCGGCCATCTCCTGGTCTTTGATACGTGGCGTTAATTCGATTGAAATACCAGCGCTGGGAATACTCAGCCGCCAGCGCATTGGGTAATCGGCATTATTATGTGGGCTGCGCCAGCGATCAAGCACATCGACCTTGAAATCCTCTAATTTGAGGTTGCGGGTGCTGCCGTCAGCTTCGATCAAAGTGCCTTTTGAAACTGAATCAATGCTGCCATCTTTGAGCCGCAACAAATAAAGCATCACTTCACGCTGGTCGCCCAATTGCACCGAAAACCAATCCCAACCGGCGGTGTTGGCGCTCAGGGCGCTGGTGCTCCATTCGCGGTCCATCCAACTATCGCCGCGCACCTCAAATGTGCCGCTAGGCGTGCTTATTTTGCCGGTGGTGGCCATGCGGGTGAATGAGTAATAGTAAGAGGCATTGCCCGGCAAATTGCTCTTGGCGCTCAGGCCGCGCTCACCATGCAAAACCATTGGTTTGGTCGCGCTTAGGTTTAGTTGAATGGCATATTCGCCCCCATTACGGCTGTCTTTGGCTTTGATCTCAACCGCCTCGGCCCCGCCCGTACTCATGCTACTTTGAATCGACCAATCTTCGATGAAAACATGAAACGGTGCTGCTACGGCCCCAGCCAAATTGCCACCGCTGCGGCTAAAACGCTCAAATGCGCTGTGTTTGCCTGCGCCTGAATCAGTGATGGCAAAGTGGGCAAAATAAACTTGGTTTGAGGTAAAGCTGTTGGCGGCAACGGGTTTAGCATTGGCTTCGGCAGCAAGGGCGCGGCGAAAGATGGTGAATTGATAGCCAAAATGTCGACCATTGGCATCGGTCACATTGCCGGTGTAATACCACCACTCGGTTTGAAACTCGTTGTGTGGGCCGTGATCTTGTGGAAATTTAAAGTCACGCGGGGTATAGGCCCGTGCAAAGCCGCTGGTGTCGCTGTTCGACATTAGTTCGGCCACGCTGGCACGGGTCTCGATTTTGCGGTTGTTGGTCGCTACCGCCCAGCCCCCAGCCCCCAAGCCAATCATCACACCCGCCGCCACCACGCCTTGCAACCATTTATTCATGGGTTGAAGTATGCCTGATATTGATGAGTAAGCACGGAGAGTCTACGAAAATACCACAAACATCACCGCAACCAAGAAAAAGAGCTGAACGGCGATGCTGCCACCCCACGCCAAATAGGCCCCCAATTTCTCGCCGCGCCGATAAACAAAAGTGCCGATGAACCAATTGAGCAGCGTTAGCAATAGCGCAAAGCCAATCAAATTAAACAACTGGTCTGGCGTGCCAAATCGGTCTGGCGTGCCAGTGGCATCAAAATGATAAGGCAATTGAATGGGCAGCGTGGGATAGCGAAAGAGCACCACCCCAGCTAAGGCCAGCACAATGAGCAACGGCCCGCCCAAAAGAATTTGGATGCTGCGGTTGACCCAAAACTCGCTTTCCATAAAGTTGGGCATCAAACGCGCTGGCTCGAGCAATTGGGTTGGCCCCATATAAAACCGTTGCTGAAATGCTTCGATGAAGGCCTCGCTGTCATAAGGCGAGAGTGCGTAGCCGCCATAGTGGGTGACGACGATCAGTTGTTCTTCGATTGGGGCGGTGCTATAAAAACCAATTGGGCCGATTTCGGGGTGCAGCCCCTCGCCATACCACCAGCCTAAAATAGGAATGGGCCGAAATTTGATTTGCGCCGCAATGTCTTTGGCATCAATTACCTTTTGCACATCGGCCATTGGCACAACTTCGCGGATGGCACCCCAGCGAATGACGAGCGAATTGCGGTCGAGGGCATAGCTCGAATTGGCGATGGCGTAGAGGTGATACCCTAACCAACCCGTTACCCCTACAAACGCCAACCCCAACACGATCATGACAAAGGTCAAGCCGTTTTTTGGCAATAACACGGCCCCTGCAAACATCAACACAGCCAACGTCAACGCCAACGCCAGCGCCGAAATGCCGCTGGTAAATGCTTGACGGGAATCTGTGTCGAAAATTGTCATTTTAAGCTGGGAGTGCAAAGTGCAAAGTGCAAAGTAATGGTGTTATTTCAACTTAGCACTTAGCACTTCTAACTTAGCACTTTTTTACAATAAGACGCGCCGATAATTTTCGATGTAATGCACGCTGCCGTCCGCCATCATGCGTAATGCACCCGACTTAATACGTTTGGCAACGCCATCCATATCTTTTACTTGGGTGATGTGGCAACGAATCGCCGCGATTTTTTTATCGATAAAGTCAGTCACATCCACTAAAGTGTTTGGGTCTGCCGCCCCAGCAAAATACACTTCCTTGGGGTAATGCATCTCATGACCCTGCAATAGCAATTGTGGGAAATACATGCGATTGTTAGCAGCGGGAAATAACGCATCGCATACGGCAATACCAATCATGCGGTGGTCATTATGGTTAATGCGTGACGCGCCATAATGCACGGTTTCGTGATCGGTGGTAACGATGATATCGGCCTTGAATTTGCGCACTTCGCGGGCGATGTCTTTTTGCAAAGCCAAGGTGTTGGCAAGCTCGCCATCGACATAATGTAGAAAAACGACATCTTTTACACCCAAGATTGCCGCCGCATTTTTTTGCTCGGCTTCGCGCATTTCAACCAAACGATGCAAGGTCATCGATGGGTCATCAGTGCCTTTATCGCCGCCTGTCACAATGACATAACGCACATGATGCCCTTCAGCACACCAGCGTGCCAACGCGCCACCAGCAAAAAATTCTGGATCATCAGGATGAGCAACCACAACTAAGATATTCATGTTTTACGGCGTGATTATAGATGAGTGTGACAAGCACTATGGTTTAAGCTACAATTTTAAATCTATGGACTATTTGGGTTTACATAGCGTCATACGTTGGGTGGTATATGTCGTATGCGCGTTTGTCATCGCTCGTGCATTACCCGCTTGGTTTCGCAAGCGCGATTTTATCTTTATCGACTATTTCTTATGGATCGTCTTGCTCGCAACGGTCATTATTCAATCTATTCTTGGTTTTTTGACTTTTGCTACTCGCCTTAACTTTTTGGTCAAAATTTTAGAGCATATGTTTATTGGGGTGATTGTGACCGGTTTGCCTCTTATGTTTTCGGTATGGAATAAGGCTGATAACAGCAAACGTTTTCGTGTGTTTTTTGTGACTGGTTTGGTATGTTTAATGTTGTCTGTTGTTGGCGTTAGTGTGTTTTATGAGTAGTATTGTTGGCTGAGGTGAAGCTACCGCCTAAAGCGCTTCAAGCGCTTTAGGCGGTAGCTTCACCTCAGAACCATTGCTGCTATGAAATATTGATTCTTATGAAATTAAAATCAACCTTTGTTTATCTCGTTGTTCTCACGTGTCTTCTCATTATTCGGCTTGTTGCTGCCCCATTGGCTGCCGAGCCGGGGCAGGCCGAGCCGCCGTTGATGATATTACGCATCAAGGCCAGCACCGCCGATGAGCGCCGCCGCTTGAACGAAGGCGGTTGGGATGTGTTAGAAGCCCGTAAGGGTGAATGGTTATTTGTCATGGGGAACGATTCTGTTGCCGCCCAATTGCGCCAACAGGGTTTTGAGGTTGCTATTGAAGAAGTATTGCCCACCCAACGCTTTAGCCGCGCCACCGAGGCCGATGCCCCGGGTACATTTTTTGGCGGTTATCGCACCATTGCCGAACACTATGCTCATCTTGATGCCGTTGCAACCAATCACCCCGATTTAGCCAAAGTGATCGACTATGGTGATTCGTGGCGTAAGACCAATGGCAAAGCCAATGGTTATGATCTCAAAGCCATCTGCATCACCAAAATTCGACCCGGCAGCAGCGATTGCGCCCTAGATCCTAATGTCGATAAGCCCCGCTTTTTGCTCATGGCCGCCATTCATGCCCGCGAGTTAAGCACTTCAGAGTTGGCATGGCGTTGGATCGATTACCTGATTGAGAATAACAACAAAGATGCTGATGTGAGTATGTTGCTTGAGCGCAATGAGTTTTGGGTTATACCCATTGTCAACCCCGACGGACGGCAAATTGTTGAGCAAAATAATGTGTCGCCCTATTTGCAACGCAAAAATGCCAACAATACCCAAGGCAATTGCCCAACCCCACCCGACATGACCTATCATCATGGTATTGACCTAAATCGCAACGCCAGTTTTCAATGGAATTTGGCTGGCACTGACCCCAACCCATGTTACGCCACTTACGCTGGCAAAAGCGCGGCCTCAGAACCCGAACAAATTGCGCTTGAAGCCCTATTACGGACGCTTTTTCGTGATCAACGCGGCCCTCAAATGACCGATGCCGCGCCTGCCACGACCAGCGGCGTATTATTGACCCTGCATAGTTATATCGATCTTGTATTATTGCCGTGGGGTGGGTTCGAGTGTTTTAACGATGCTTGCCCAGCCAATAAACAAGCCCCCAACGAGGTCGGTTTGCGCTCAATGGCTTTTCGCATGAGCTACTATAACAAATATACAACGGGTCAACCCTCTGAGGTGCTCTATGCCGCTAGCGGCACCAGCGATGATTGGGCTTACGGCACTTTGGGCATTGCCGCCTTTACCTTTGAAGTGGGGCCGTTTTTCGGTACCAACCCATGTAGCGGTTTTACCCCGCCTTTTTCATGCCAAGATCGTTTTTGGGAATTGAATAAGCCCGCGTTTATTTATGCGGCGAAAGTAGCACAGCAACCATTTACCTTGGCCTTGGGGCCAACGGTCATCTCGCCCAGCTTAAATGTGGCGACCGCCATCACCAGCGCCCCTGTTATCTTGTCGGCCAAGGTGTCGGATGATGCGTATGGCGATGATGGTTATGGCCGCCCAAACGCCCAAGCCATTACACGGGTTGAATATAGCCTCGATTTGCCATTTGACCACCCCAACGCCACCCCACGTAACATGACTGCCAGCGATGGCGTATTTGACAGCATCCAAGAAAATGTGACTGCCCAAATCGTCGCACCCCCTACCGTTGGGCGACATGCCATTTATATGCGCGGCTGCGACAGCAGCAACGCTTGCGGCCCTGTTTCGGCATTGTGGCTTAATGTCGTTAACGGCAAACAAGTTTATTTGCCTATCGGCCTAAAATAATGAGGGTTTAGGGGTTTTAGGGATTAAGGATTGGCGTGATTTTCCAATCCTTAATCCCTAATCCCCAAATTCTGAAGCTTCGCAAAAATCTTGTTGCCATTTTTGTCTGCCCTGCGCGATGATGCTGATTTTATGCGCGACGTAACGGCTTGGGAGCGTGCCCCCGAAGTCGCGGCGCGTTATGCCCCGTTTCCATCTAGCCTACATCCGCGTGTGATCGCATCATTACAGGCACGAGGGATTGAGCAACTATACACCCACCAAGCCGCGGCGGTTGAGGCGATTTTAGGCCGACAACATACCATCATCGCCGCCAGCGCTGCCGGTGGCAAATCGTTGTGTTTTCATGCACCCATCGCCGATGCCCTTTTGCGCGACCCCAACGCCCGCGCCTTATGTTTATTCCCCACCAAAGCCCTCACACAAGACCAATTAAACAATTTGCGGCTTTTGATCTCAGATTTGCGATTGGAAACCCCGTCAAAAATTGCGGGACAAAAATTAAAAGCTTCCGGTATTGTCAATTGCTATGACGGTGACACCCCCCAAGGGCAACGGGCCGATATTCGGCGTGATGCGCGGGTGATCTTGAGCAATGCCGATATGTTGCACATTGGCATTTTGCCGCATCATACCCGCTGGGCCTCATTTTTTAAACATTTGCGCTATGTTGTTATCGACGAAATGCACATGTATCGTGGGGTGTTTGGCAGCCATGTCGCCAATGTCATTCGCCGTTTAAAACGCTTGTGCCAGTTTTATGGCTCGCAACCTATTTTTATTTTGGCTTCGGCCACTATCGGCAATGCCCGCGAACACGCCGAGCGTTTGAT
>CAMDWA010000044.1 GCA_945877855.1 Thermoflexus hugenholtzii JAD2
ATGAGTAAATGGCCGACGAGCAAGCGGTTTTGTGCATGGCTAGGATTGTGTCCACGCAATGATATAACGGGTGGGAAAGTGAAGAAGAGCAGATTGATGCGCGGCAATGAACGGATTGGGACGGCACTCAGGCTGGCAGCGCAAAGTGCGTCAAAGACAAAGACAGAATTGGGAGCGTATTATCGAAGGATGAAGGCACGGCATGATGCGAGGCATGCGATTACTGCGACAGCGCATAAAATCGCACGGATTTTGTATGCGATGTTGAAGCATCGAACCTCGTTCAAAGCGGCATCGGCGGAAGAATTTGAGAAGAAGCAACAGGAGCAGGAAATTCGACGCTTACACAAACTGGCGGCGAAGCTGGGGCTTCAGGTTGTTCAAGCTGCAACACAATGATGGTATATATCATAAATTCAAGTTTCCGAGCAACCCTTCGACAAGCTCAGGGTAAACTGTGAGGGATCCCTAAAGCCTAGATTCGTAAAAGTGTAGTCGGGTTAGTCAAGGTTTTGATCTACCAGTGTTATGTTTGCTTTAACTTAAGCAACAGGGATCCCTCACTTCGTATCGGGATGACACATCAAATATACGCATATATCCAAGTTTCTGAGCAAGCGCTGTGGAATACTTTGATTAATATCGTGGGTAGAAAAATTTACCCACCTTTTGCTTGGATGATAAATACGATCAATGATGGCTTGTTGCTGTTCAATTAGCGTCATGCATATTTATTCTATACCACGCGGAATTGCAAATTGAGGGAATGCGAATTTGTAACCAATTTGCAACAGATTCTACTCGTTGTTCGCCCAGTTACCAATTTATTGGCAAGCCTATGTAACACTCGCGCAACATCGTTCTGCTAAGCTCCAAACGTAAGCACTTTGCAATAAATTTTGGAGGAAAAGAAGATGAACAAGAACTATTTTTTTGATATGCGCACGATTATGGCAATAGGCCCCGCCCAACCCAATCACACCGAAGTCAACCCCACTTTGCTTTCGAGCCTTGTTTTTGTCATATCGCCAGCCCCCTTGGGGACAAATACGATGAATGAGAGCCGATCAGGCAAATACCAGCCCAATCTGCCCATTCGTACCAAGCGCGATTAAAAATTTGATTTGCCGATCACGGTATCGGCGATTCCAGCGATAGGAGAACCCAAATGCAACCCAAGCAACCTACCCAATATTCATTAAACGGCAAAACTGCCGCCGCCGAACAACTGGCCCAAGCATGGAACGCCGACCCGCGCTGGGCCAACATTCGCCGCGACTATAGCGCCGCCGATGTGCTGCGTTTGCAAGGCACAGTGCAAATTGAACACACATTGGCCCACATGGGGGCTGAGCGTTTATGGTCATTGCTGCACAGCGAACCCTATTTAAACACCCTAGGCGCAATGACCGGCACGCAAGCCGTGCAAATGGTGGCGGCGGGGCTAAAAGCCATTTACCTAAGTGGTTGGCAAGTGGCTGGCGATGCCAATAGCGCTGGGCAAACTTACCCCGACCAAAGTTTATACCCAGTCGATAGTGTGCCAACCGTAGTCCGTCGCATCAATAATGCCTTTGTGCGGGCCGACCAGATCGCTGCGCTTGAACACAAAACAGATACGTATTGGTTTGCGCCGATTGTGGCCGATGCCGAGGCTGGTTTTGGCGGGGTGCTAAATGCGTTTGAATTGATGAAAGCCATGATCGAGGCTGGCGCTGCGGGTGTGCATTTTGAAGACCAATTGGCTAGCGCTAAAAAATGCGGGCATATGGGCGGCAAAGTGCTGGTTCCCACCCAAGAATTTGTGCAAAAGCTGACGGCAGCGCGATTGGCCGCCGACGTGCTGGGCGTGCCAACGCTTGTCATTGCCCGCACCGATGCCAACGCCGCCAACTTGCTCACCAGCGATATTGACCCCCGTGACCATGCCTTTTTAACAGGCAAGCGCACCATCGAAGGGTTTTATGAAGTGAAAGCGGGCATCGAGCAAGCCATTGCACGTGGCTTGGCCTATGCCGCCTATGCCGATTTGGTGTGGTGTGAAACCAGCGAACCCAATCTTGAAGAGGCCAAACGCTTCGCCGAAGCCATTCACGCCGTTTACCCCGGCAAATTGTTGGCCTATAACTGTTCTCCTTCCTTCAATTGGCGCAAAAAACTCGACGAAGTCACCATTGCTAAATTTCAACGTGAATTGGGCGCGATGGGTTATAAATTTCAATTCATCACGCTGGCTGGCTTTCATGCCGTCAATATGAGCATGTTTGAGTTGGCTACTGGCTATCGCGAAAGCGGCATGACGGCTTATTCGGCCCTGCAACAACGTGAATTTGCCGCCGAAAAATTGGGCTATGGCGCGGTCAAACACCAAGGCTTCGTCGGCACTGGTTATTTTGATGCCATCGCCACGACCATCGCTGGTCCCGAAGTTTCGACTACGGCCCTTACTGGCTCTACCGAAGCCGAGCAGTTTGGACATTAAAAGAGCCATGAGCCATGAGCTGTGAATCCACAGCTCATAGCTCACAGCTCATGGCTCATGGCTCATAGCTTACTGGCTGTAACAAACGCATATCAAATTCCCCAATCCGCTCTGGGCCGAGGTTTTCGAGCATGGCTTGGGCGGTTTGGGCATCGCGGCGAAGTTGGGCTACATCGACCCCCTGACACACGGCTGGCAACACATTTAAATATTGCCACGCCCGCATAAACATTTTGCGCGCCCCTACATAATTTTTGCGCTGAATCTGATAATAAGCCACGCCAACTTGTAAGATGCCCTGATAGAGTTGGCGCACCGGCCCCGGCTCGGCCCGCCATGCATGTTCAAATGACTCATGCTGTTCGTAATAGGCTTTGGCGTTAAATTGCGCCACGCCTTGTTGGGCCAATGGCGGCAGCGGCAGCGCCGATTGACGCAACAATTCAGCCTGATCGTCATGCCGCGCCCATTGTTGCAACACCCCAATGCTATCGGCATAAAAAGCCTCGGCGCTTAATACCCCATCACAACCGCGTTGCTTTGCTTGCGCCAAAAGCCCCAGCGCCAATTCGGGCGCAATTGCCAATATGGGTTGTTTGCGGGTGGCTGGGCTGGTTTTGGCTTGCAAAACCCATGTTTGCCAATCAATGCTTTTGATCTCAAGGTCTAACACGGTTAACAAGGGCTGATGTAGCACAAGATAAGCAATGACATCGGTTTGTGGTTCAGCCCATTCAACTTGCCACCCCAATTTATGGGCTGCCCTTTCTACCTCAATTTTTGTTTGCCCCGCATCACTCAGCCCAATTAATTTGCTCATACGTCGATTCTATCTGTAGATCGGATTTTAAGTGGGTATATGGCGTGCATAAATTTGCTTTCACGGCCTTTATATCACTTTTGTATAATCTTTGTATAATATTAATTGAATGTTATAACTGTATTCATCTCACGTTAAGTCGCCGTCTATACAATCCTAATTATTGTGACAAAATCGGAAGGCAAAATAGCCATCATTATTGGCTCAGGGTTTGGCGGCTTATCATTGGGCATTCGTTTACAAAGCCTGGGGTTTCACACAACCATTGTCGAGAAATTAGATGGCCCGGGCGGGCGGGCATATATGCGAAAAGCCAACGGTTTTACGTTTGACATGGGGCCAACCGTCATCACTGTGCCACACTTTATCGAAGAATTATTTGCCTTGCAGCGTGGTCAACCCATGCTCGACGCGCCCGATTTCCCCGCCGATATTTTGGGTGAGGGCAAACGCATCACTAGCGGCATCAGCGGCGGCCCAGCCACCTCAAATTATGTCAAGCTGGTGCCTATTTTGCCGTTTTATCGCATTTATTTTGATGATGGCAGTTATTTTGATTATGACGGCGACCCAAGCAACACCCGCGAGCAAATAAAACGGCTGGCCCCCCAAGACCTCGACGGTTATGAGCGTTTTCATATTGATGCCAAAGCCGTATTTGATCGTGGTTTTGTGCAATTGGGATACACCTATTTTGGCGATGTTGGCACCATGCTGCGGGTATTGCCCGATTTATTGCGTCTCGATGCCGTGCGCACTCTTTTCAGTTTCACCAGCAAATATTTCAGCAGCGATAAATTGCGCCAAGTGTTTAGCTTCGAGCCGTTGCTGGTTGGTGGCAGCCCGCTCAATGTGCCGGCCATCTATGCCATGATCCATTTTGTCGAAAAAACGTGGGGCATTCATTTTGCCATGGGCGGCACAGGCGCTTTGATCAATGCACTTGTGCGCAAATTTGAGGCGTTAGGCGGTCGTATTCGTTATAACAGCGAAGTTGCAATGATTAATGTTGAACGACGCGGAATGAAAAAAATAGCGACGGGTCTACATTTAAAGAATGGCATTCACATGAGCGCCGATTTGGTTGTGTCGAATGCTGATTATGCCAATACGTATATGCGCCTAATTGCGCCCCAACATCGCCTTTTTCAAAGCGATATACGAGTAAAACTGACCCGCCAATCGATGTCGCTTTTGGTCATTTATTTTGGGTTTCGGGCCGATGGTCTTAAGCTCGATTTGCGCCATCACAATATTATTCTTGGGCCGCGTTACGAAGGGTTGCTGCGTGATATTTTTGATCGCAAAGTGCTGTCAAAAGATTTTTCGCAATATTTGCACATTCCAACCCTCACCGACCCAAGCCTCGCCCCAGATGGGCATCATGCCGCATATACCCTTATTCCTGTGCCAAACCTTGCTAATGGGGCCGATTGGTCAAAATTGGGTGAGCCGTTGGTCAATGATGTGCTCACCTTTTTAGAGCAACGTGGTTATATTCCCGAATTGCAACAACGTTTGGTCTATAAAAGTTATATTACGCCCGATTATTTTGATGGCACGCTCAACAGTTGGCTGGGCAATGCCTTTGGGCCTGAGCCAGTTTTAACCCAATCTGCCTTTTTTCGCCCACATAACCGCAGCGAAGATATTCATAATTTATATTTGGTCGGGGCCGGCACACAACCCGGTGGCGGCACACCCTCGGTCATGATGTCGGCCAAAATGACAGCGCGGTTAATTGCCCAAGATTTTGCTGTTCATCATTAAAATGTTATCTTTTTTCTCGGTTCCGGCCCGTTTTCGCCATTTTATGTCTTTTACACCCAGCGTTACGCACCAACCGCACGAGACGAATGAACTCGAATCGGCATTTCATCATTGTGCGCAACTAACGAAGTTCCATTCCAAATCATTTTATCTCAGCACGGCCTTTTTGCCCAAACCCAAACGCCGCGCCATTCGCGCCCTTTATGCGTTTTGTCGCTGCACCGATGACATCGTCGATGTGCCATTTTCACCAGACCCCCTCAATTCGGCGGCACATATCGCCACCTCGCTACAAGATTGGCGCTTGGCTGCGCGCCAACCGGCCTATTTACAAACGCACCCAGTGTTAAAGGCTTGGGCCACCGTGCGCGAAGATTATGGCGTGCCGCAACGGTATGCCGAAGAATTAATTGAAGGCTGCGAAATGGATTTGACCGTCACCCGCTATGCCACATGGGAAGACCTCAAACGCTATTGTTATCATGTGGCAAGCACGGTTGGGCTGATCTCGGCGCATATTATCGGCGTAAACAATGACAATGGGTTATTGTTTGCCCAAAGCAAACCAGCCGCGATTGAATTGGGGGTGGCCTTGCAACTCACCAATATTTTGCGCGATGTCGGCGAAGACCTTGGGCGCGGGCGTATTTATTTGCCCGCCGAAGATATGCAGCGTTTTAATTACACCGAGCAAGATTTGCATAACCGCGTGAATGATGATCGCTTTAAAGCCCTAATGCGTTTCGAGATCGCCCGCGCGCATGCCCTATATGATCATAGCTGGCGTGGTATTGGTTATTTGCAGTCCGATGGGCGTATGGCCGTTGGGGCGGCGGCGATGCTTTATCGCGGCATTCTCCAACAAATTGTTGCTAACGACTTTGATGTGTTTCATCAACGGGCACGGCTATCGGCAAGGCAAAAATTTGCTCGCTTACCTGCTATCTATAGCAAGGTGCGGGCATTGGCATCGTTAGAATAAAATGCTTGCGCAACCGCCAATTGCCCCAGCGCCAACCCACCATCATTGGGCGGCACGAGCCGATGATAAAGCACCTCGAAGCTTTGTGACTGTAACTGTGTGATTGCTGCCGCCAACAACCGCACATTTTGAAAACACCCGCCACTCAGCGCCACGGTATTAAGCTGGGTTTGGGCGCGGGTGTGCAAGCACAATTCGGTGATGAGATTTGCGACGGCGTTATGAAATTTAGCCGCCATGATCGCCACCGGCAAACCTGCTTTGACATCGGCCACAATTGCGCTGAATAATGACTTAACTCCGATTTGCATGACATCGCCCAAGCTTATTTCAAATGTATAGGCTTCGGCAACATTATTGGCTGCTAGCGACTCAAGCTCGATTGCGCCTTGCGCCTCATACCCCACCACCTGTCGCACGCCTATTAGCGCCGCGACCGCGTCAAACAGCCGGCCCATGCTGCTGGTGGGGGCGCAATTCACATTGCGGGTCAGTTGCTGCTGCAAAACACGGCGCTCGGCGGGTGGGCAGGCTTGCACACAGGGCAGATCCTCATCCCACCCCAAATTATTGACCCACAATTGCGCCAATGCTGCCCGATAAGGGCGATTAACTGCTGCATCGCCGCCGGGCAAAGGGGCATAGGCTAAATGGGCAACCCGCCGATAATGGGCGTAGCCGCCCACCAGCACTTCGCCGCCCCAAATTGCGCCGTCGTCGCCATAGCCTGTGCCATCAAAGGCAATGCCGATCACTTGCGCGTCGCGCCGCAAGCCATGCTCGGCCATCACCGAGGCGATATGGGCATGATGATGTTGCACCTCGATACAATGCAGCCCCGTTGCCCGCGCCCATTGCGACGATAAATAATTGGGGTGTTTGTCGCACACCACATAGCTTGGCGTTATGCGAAACAGGGTGCGCAGATGCGTCACCGAGTGTTCAAATGCGCTCAGCGTCTCGGCGTTTTCCATATCGCCAAGGTGTTGGCTGATAAAGGCATGGTTGCCAAGGCCAAGGCAAAATGTGGCTTTTAGCTCGCCGCCTACCGCCAGCGTGGGCGCACATTCAAAAGGCAATGACACCGGAAACGGCGCATAGCCCCGCGCGCGGCGAATGGGCAGCAATTGGGCGGCAGTTGTGCCGCTGGGCAATGACCATGCTCGCACCACCGAGTCGTCGCAGCTGACAAAAATATCGCGGTTGTGTAATAAAAAGGCATCGGCTAGCGGCGCTAATTTGGCGAGTGCATCTTCGTTTTGCGTCACAATCGGCTCGTCGCTCAGGTTGCCCGATGTCATCACCAGCGCATCGCACCCTGCCGCTAACAACAAATGATGCAACGGCGAATAGGGCAACATGATGCCGAGGGTGTGATTGCCCGGTGCAACTGCGCGGCTCAGGTCATTGGCCCGCTGTGGCACAATCACAATCGGGCGGGCGCGGCTGCACAATGTGTCGATATCGGCGGGGGCAAGTTGGGCGATGCGATGTGCGCTAGCGAGATCGCGCACCATTACGGCGAAGGGCTTGTCGCCGCGCCCTTTACGCTGTCGCAGCGTTTGCACGGCGTGATCGTTACGGGCATCGCACGCCAAGTGAAACCCGCCAATGCCTTTGATCGCCACAATTTGGCTTGCTTGTAGCGCGGCTTGGGCTTGAGCGATGGCCCCCACAGGGAGGGGAACGGAGGGGTTAGGGGTAGGGGTTGTGGCTTGCAACTCGACAAAATACACTTGTGGCCCGCACACTGGGCAGGCATTGGGTTGGGCGTGAAAGCGGCGGTGACGCGGGTCGGCATATTCACGCGCACAAGCCTCGCATATAGCGAAGCTCGCCATTGTGGTTTTGTCACGATCATACGGAATGTCTTGAATGATGGTGTAGCGTGGGCCGCAGTTGGTGCAATTGATGAATGGGTATAAATAACGCCGATCAGTTGGGTCGAACAGTTCGCGCAGACAGTCATCACAAATATTGAGGTCGGGCGAGATGAGCGTGGCGGCATTGGCTTGGGCTTGGCTGGGCAAAATGTGAAAACCGCGCTCGCCTTTGGGCGGCAGGTCGCGCTGGCTGATTTGCTCGATGTGCGATAACGGCGGCGCTTCGTCGCGTAGCGCCTGCCCGAAGGCCGCAATGGCTTGCGCTGTGCCTTCGATCTCGATAAAGCAACCGCTGCTGTCGTTACCCACAAAGCCATTTAACCCCAACCGTTCGGCGAGGGTGAAAATAAAAGGGCGGAACCCCACGCCTTGCACCACGCCGCTGACGTGCAGGTGTTGTCGCTGGGGTAGGGGGGCGGTTGCGTTCATGTTGTGTAGTGTGGAGTATAGTCGGCTGATTTCACTATCTCTCCCCAATCGTAGCTTGGGGAGAGATAGTGAAATCGGCCCTTCATCTTTTAAGAATTTGATCTAAAATAGATAAAGCAGATAAAAAGAGGATAAATATGTCTACAAAAACAATCCAAATCAACTCGCTTAATATCGCTTATCGTGAAAGCGCTGGCACTGGCCCAGCAGTTTTGCTCGTTCATGGCAATTCGGCCTCTTCGCGTGTTTTTCAACCACAGCTTGAGAGCGCATTAGGCGATCAATATCGCCTTGTTGCTATTGACCTACCCGGACACGGTGAATCTTCGGATGCGATTGACCCCGCAACAACTTACACTTTGCCCAGCTATGCCGAGGTGGTGGTTGCGGCAGCAAAGCAATTGGGGTTAGAGAATGCCGTGTTTGTGGGTTGGAGCCTTGGCGGGCATATCGTGATTGAAGCCATGCCCCAATTGCCACAGGCCGCTGGGTTTATGATTTATGGAACCCCACCGCTGGCGTTCCCCCCTGACATGGCACAGGCCTTTTTGCCTAACCCTGCAATGGCTGCGGCGTTTCAACCCAGCCTGAGCGATGCCGAAGCCGATGGTTTCTCGCTGGCTTGCTTTAAGCCCAATACATCTGAGATCCCTGCTGTCTTTCGTGAAGATATTCGCCGCACCGATGGACGGGCGCGTATCGGGTTGGCGGCGAGCATCCGCCCAGAGGGTTACTTAGATGAAGTGATTGCGGTTGCCCAACTGACTGCCCCATTCGCCATTGTGCATGGCGAACAAGAGCAACTGGTCAGTTTGGCCTATCTGCAAGCCTTGAACGCACCAACATTATGGCGCGGTGCGGTTCAGGTGATTGCCGATGCCGGTCACGCCACCAATTGGGAGCAGCCCGAACAATTTAACGCGTTACTTGAGGCGTTCATCAATCGGCAGTAACTTGACAATATTACGTTCGCAAATGCAAACACGTTTTCGCCGATTTCACTATACCTTCCCCTGCCGTAGGTAGGGGAAGGTATAGTGAAATCGGCATACGTCTTTAATCTGACATTTCAAGCTAGGTCGTTGCTTCAACTCGGCGTTTCAAGCTTGTCGCTTCGGTCAAGATGTATTGTTGGGTCATGCTCCCAAACATCGTGCCGACCAGCCAACCTATGATGCCCTCATAGCGCACAACCAACTTGAGCTTTGAGCCAGCACCTTCGCGGCTAACCACATGTTCAGCCACCGCCCGCACCCCCGGTGATTGTGACACCCACGTAAAATTTTCGTTCGGTCGCCATTCGGTTACTTGCCATACCGCAGGCCGCAACTTTGGTTGCTCTAAATAAGCGCGTGAGCCAACTTTGGTGGGTGCGGTGTCCAGTAGCTCAACTTTGGTCACGGTCGGTGTCCAACTCGCCCAATTGGCGATGTCAGACAATATTTGCCACACTTTTTCGGGCGCGGCGTTGATGTTGATTTCTTGAGTAAACTGAGGCATGATCTTGTAAGTCGCTAATTTTATGCCAATTCTCGCTCGGCCTTAGCCGCCGCTCGCACCCGAATGATTGCCAGTGCCACACACACCAACACAAAAATGCTGACCAGCGGAAAAACGCTACTGATGCCGACAAATTCGGCTACCCAGCCCAGCAGCAACGGGCTGAGCATACCGCCTAAACTCGATGCAGTTTGATACAACCCAATCGCCCCAGCTCGTTCTTCGGGCGTTACCACCTCGGTGGCGTAGCTTTGCCCAACCGTCAGCACCGTGCCAAACATAATCCCCTCAATCACTAACAAAATCGTAAATATTTGAATATTCGTCCCCATGCCAATAGCCAACGTGACAAAAGCCAAGGCAATCGCCGCTACAGCCAACAAACCTTGCCGCGACACCCGTTGGCTGAGGATGCCGATGGGCAGACGGGTAAACATTGAGCCGAGCGAGCGCACGGCAAAAATATTGGCAACCCCAGTATTGCTAATGCCATTGGCCTTGGCATGTAACGGAAAAAACGCCATCGTAATGCCCGAAAAGCTAACTGAGCTAAGCATACCGATAACACAGGCAAAAAACAAACGCGGTTGCGAAAGCAACGGGCGCATCGCCGCATATTGTTTGAGCAACGACACCGGCGCTTTTTGTTGGCGTGTGCCGGGCACATCAAATAAGGTGCGCCATGTGATGAGTAACCCAGCCGCCGCAAACCCTGTCGCAATCGCATAGCTGCCGCGTGCACCAAACGCACCCTCAAATACCCCCGCTAACCATGTGCCCAAGGCCGCGCCTGCGCTCATGCTCGAGGTCAACATGCCGAAGGCCGCGCCACGCTCACGTGGGTCGGTATGGTCTGCCAACAACACCCCACACACCGGAAAAACCATCAAAGTTGCAAACGAAAATAACACCCGCGCAGGCGCAAGCATCCACACTTGGGTGCTAACCGCATGCAACAAACAGGCGACCGTAAAGAGCGTAAAGCCAATCACGATAATGCGCCGCCGTCCAAGACGATCGGTTTGGGCGCTAATGGGCACAGCCGCCACCAATTGGGTTAAACCGGTCAACGCTGCAAGCGTGCCAATAAAACTAAGCGACGCGCCCAAGCTCTGCGCAAACAATGAAAATGTCGGCGTGAGTAGGCTCCATACAATATCGGCAATAAACACAGCAAGGCAGGTGGCAATCACAGGTTTGCGCAGTGGTAAGCGAGACATGCAAGGAGTATAGCCGAATTGGCCTTCAACAAATTCTTGGCAATTGCTCACCAATTTGCATGGGGATGACGCGCGTGCCGCCGATGGCAGTTTTTGCCACCAGTCGCCCGACGTGTTGATCGGTGACACGTCCAATGATGGCGGCTTGTTGTCCCAATGGGTGCGCCCGCATGGTCGCTACCACTGCCTCGGCCACTTCTTTCGCCACAATTGCCAGCAGTTTGCCCTCGTTTGCCACATAAATCGGGTCCATGCCGAGCATGTCACACGCGGCCTGCACTTCGGGGTTGATTGGTAATTTGCGCTCTTCGATCATGATGCCCACTTGTGACTGAGCCGCGATTTCGTTAAGCGACGAAGCCACACCACCGCGTGTGGGGTCGCGCAAAACGTGGATGTTGCCCACATCGCCCGTCGCCCGTGCCGTCGCTAGCATCGCCGCCACCAGCCCGTTAAGCGGGGCGCTGTCGCTGCGAATCTGTGTGTCGAATTCTAGCCCTTCGCGCACACTCATAATCGCCATACCGTGATCGCCAATACTGCCGCTTACGATGACGACATCGCCGACTTGGGCGCGATTGGGCGCAATGTGAACGCCATCGGGGATGATGCCGATGCCAGATGTATTGATAAACACCCCGTCCCCATGCCCGCGATCCACCACTTTGGTGTCGCCCGTCACCACTTGCACCTCGGCTGCTCGCGCCGCTGCGCCCATGCTGTTGGCAATTGCGCCCAGCACGTTCATCGGCAACCCCTCTTCAAGGATAAACCCGGCACTGAGGTAGAGCGGCGTGGCCCCACTCATGGCGAGGTCGTTGACCGTGCCGTGAATGGCAAGCTCACCGATATTGCCACCCGGAAAAAACAGCGGTTGCACCACATACGAATCGGTGCTAAACGCCAGCCGTCCGGCTGGCACGGTCAAGATCGTCGAATCGCCAAGATTATCGAGCAGGTCGTTTTTAAAGGCAGGCACAAAAATATGCGCCACCAATTCTGCCGACAATTTGCCGCCGCCGCCATGCCCAATCACAATATTTGGCGAATTTCGCAGCGGCAGCGGGCATGACCAGTTTTCAAAGTCGAGGTTTTGCATGCTTATTTATGACAAGGTGAGTGGGTGAAAAGGTGACAGGGTGAATAAGGTTTTATCGCTTTGTAATGATCCATGTTTCTGGGTGGTTGATCATACCAACGAGGGTGGCGATAATTTCATCGTAGGTTTTGTAAAGTTTTGCGGCGAGGTCGCGGTTGAGGTGTTGACATTCGACGGCAAATTGTAGCCAAACTTGTGTTTCTGCTGCTTCGCCTTCCGAATCGGATAATTTTGCGATGAAAGCCGCCTCGTACCGCCGCTTTCGCCACGCCTCGGCTAAATTGCTGCACACCGAACGTGATGACCGTCGAATTTGATCAGTTAAGGCGTATTTCTCATCTTTTGGAAAATTTTTGCTTAACTCAAAAATTTCCATTGCTGCTGCAAATGCCTTCTTATAAACCTCTAATTCAGTATGCCTCACAATCCTCGCACTCACCCTGTCACCCCCTCACGTTGTCACCTTGTCATCCTGTCAACTTGTCACCTCAAACCGCCCATAATTAAAATACGCCGCGCAAGCGCCTTCGCTGCTCACCATGGTTGCGCCGAGCGGGGTGCGTGGGGTGCATTGTTTGCCGAAAGCGGGGCATTGATTGGGCTTGAGTGTGCCTTGTAGCACTTCGCCGCTGCGGCATAGCGGTGATTCTTGGGTGCGGATGCCACTCACATCGAAACGATATTCGGCGTCGTAGTCGCGGTAGGCTTGGCTTAGTCGCCAACCGCTTTGTGGAATGACCCCGATGCCGCGCCATGCGCGATCACTCACCTCGAACACATCGCCCAGCAATTTTTGGGCGGGTTTGTTGCCCTCTAATGTTACGGCGCGTTGATAGGCATTGTCTACAAAGGCCTCGCCTGACTCCAATTGTTTGACAGTGCGACGAATGCCCTCAAGCACATCCAACGGCTCGAAGCCGGTGACCACAATCGGCACATGAAATCGTTCGGCCAGCGGGGGATATTGCCAATAACCCATCACACTGCACACATGCCCTGCCGCCAAAAATGCCTGCACGCGGTTGGTTGGCGAGGTCATGATGGCCTGTATGGCGGGCGGAACCAGCACATGCGACACCAGCATCGAGAAATTCTTTAGCCCTTGTTGCTTGGCGACAAACACTGCCATGCCGTTGGCGGGTGCTGTGGTCTCGAAGCCGATGCCGAAAAACACCACTTGCTTGTCGGGGTTCTCACGCGCAATTCTCACCGCGTCGAGCGGTGAATAGACGATGCGCACGTCGCCGCCTTCGCTTTTAATGCTGAGCAGGTCTTTGCTGCTGCCGGGCACACGCACCATATCGCCAAATGAGCAAAAAATGACATTGGGTAGCGCCGCAATCGCCATTGCCTTGTCAATCATTTCAAGCGGGGTGACGCACACCGGACAGCCCGGCCCGTGAATGAGTTCGATTTCGGGCGGCAGCAATTGGTCAATACCGTTGCGGATGATCGAATGCGTTTGCCCGCCGCACACCTCCATAATCGCCCAATGGCGGGTGGTGAGATGCTTGATCTCAGCCGCCAGCTTTTGCGCAATGTCGCCGTCGCGGAATTCATTGAGGTATTTCATGTGTCATTTTTGCCGATGCTAAATGGGGTTGTAATGTGCGTTGTTTCTAAATCTGGCTCGTGAGCGGCCCCAAATTCTTCTTCAAGTAAGCCCATTTCATTAAACAGGCGTAATGACTCAAGCGCTTCTTGCTCATCTATTTTTGCAATAGCAAAACCGACATGAACGATCGCATAGTCATCCAACCCAATATCGGGCAAATATTCAAGACAGACTTCTTTGGTGATGCCACCAAAATTGAGTTTGCCCATGCGCATGTTGTTTGTGACGTAAATGTCTTTGACTTGCCCCGGAACCCCTAAACACATGATAATCTCCTTAATATGGTCAATATGCTAATCTTGCAATTGTCGCAATGCCCCGCGATAAGATCGCATGGCTTGTTCAAATGGGTCGGCATTGGCGTTGCCAGCCACGCTAATGCGACAATGGTCAAAGCTGCGTTGCAGCACGGCTGCGTCTATTTCACCTTGCACCCCAATCACAACCAATTGTGACACGGGTGCATTATCGCCCCAAATTTCGCCCCACGAAACATGGCCGCGTTTGCCCACCACTTGCACAATGGCACGCCGACTCGGATCTTCGGCGACCCATAACACGCCTTTTATAGTAAGCTGGGTGTGGGTGGCGTGGCGAGAGCTATGTTGGGCGCAAGGTCGTCGGTAAAAATCACGCTACGCGATCTCGCAAACAGGGCTAGCGGCGTATCGGGTATACGTGATTATTTTACAAGGGAAGTTGTTTTGCAATGTGACGTGAGCCATGTAACCCTGCAAGATATGATTTTTGGCATTGCAAAACGTGTAAAGTCAACATGCAGCAAAAATTATAATGCTGAGATCTGTGTTTGATTTTCTAGGATTATGCCGACGTGTCACCATAATATTTATGGCGTATCTCGTTGCGGCTGCTCCTATATTGTGTGTTTTGCATTGTGCGGCAGAAAGCAAAATTTCACATGGGGCTTCTGTGCGTGATCAACGTTCTCAGAAGCAATCTTCAACCATTTATGCGCAGTTGGCGGATATTTTTGCCCACGATCATAACAATCATTTAGATGAACATGGTCACGACCACGACCATGAACACAGCAATGCAGCAACTTCAGACCATGCCGATATGCCGCTTGAAAAGATGCAACGGCTGATGAAGAATATGACCCAAGCAGTGATGCCCATTCTTTTGCTGAATGTGGATATCACTCGCTTTACTCCGTTTGAAATTGGCCCTGATCTTACTTGGTCGGGCTTTTCATTTCCCCCTAATACCCCACCCCCAAAACGCCATTAGCTTCAATTCCAAATTTGCATATTGCGACTATTGCACCAAAGTTCACCTATAAATTGGGTGCGGTTGAGCGTGGTATGCGAACTAGGAATTAGCTAAATTTGGTTGCAACTTGCTATCGTTTTATTCATTTAAACCGCGCCTAATCTTGATGGCGGTGTTCGTTGCCTAACCCCCTTTATTCTGCATCTGTTGGCGATCCGAATAAGGCTGGGTGATGCCTAAGCACTAAAACGCTTAGGCACAAAATGGCACATTGCTCCTAAATGAATGACGCGATAGTCTTATGTAACCACGTGGGCGCGTCATCCTCCGCAGCTTAGGCAACTTGGGGTTGCTTATGCCATGTTGACGATAGCCCTGATCTTATTGCTTGAACTATTACAAGCGATATTAATCAACCAACATAAATATTAGATAAATTAAAAAGCCAGTTGTTGCTTTTTATATTGGTATTTCATTGCTAATGTCTTGTGGCTGTTAAAGGACTATGGCTTATGACTAAAACGCAGTTGTAGAAAGCAACATGAATACAAAAATGAAAAAAATTGTTTACACCTCTTTGATTGTTATTGGGTTGTTGACTGCCTGTTCACAACCTCTAAATACACCGCCTAAAAATACTGCCCCTGATGTTGCAAAGCCAACAGCCGCGGCGTCAAGCGATTTGTCTGCTGGCAATGCCATTAGGGGCAAGGAACTTTTTAATGGGGCAGGCACTTGTAATGCTTGCCACAGCCTAGAAAAAGGCGTAAAACTTGTTGGGCCATCCTTAGCTGGCATTGCGACGACCGCCGCTACCCGCAAATCGGGCATGAGTGCGAAAGACTATTTGCGTGAAAGCATTATTAGCCCTAATGCCTATGTTGTTGCAGATTTTCAGCCAAATTTAATGGTGGCGACCTTTGGCGAATCGCTTAGCAAGCAGCAATTGGCTGACCTGTTGGCGTATTTGGAAAGTTTGAAGTAATTTGTTATCAAATCGTCATCTGCACCCCATACTAGTGTTGTGGGCACCCCTTAGCCCTAGGGTGGGGTGTGGTAGGAGATTAATCATGTATCCTATTTGGGAAGGATTGTTTGTCCATTCGGCGATGTATGTTGCCATTATCGCCACATTCCATGTGCTGGCCTCGCACCTCACGGTAGCTGGCGCTTGGTTTAACCTATATATCGAGCGTCGGGCGGTACGCGAAAACCGCCCAGAACTTTATGAATACCTTAAGCGCAGTGCTTTGGGCTTGATGGTTTTTTCCTATGTCTTTGGCGCAATGTCTGGCGTTGGCATTTGGCAAAGCACGACAGCCGCTAATCCGCGTGGTATTTCGACCCTGATTCACAACTTCGTCTTTTATTGGGGGTCAGAGTGGTATATGTTTCTGATCGACGTGATCGGGATCATTGCTTATTACTACACAATTGGGCGTGTGAGTAAGGAGACCCACTTGCGTTTGGCCTGGATCTTGGCCTTGGGTGGCTCTGGCACATTGTCTCTCATCGTCGGAATTCTATCGTTTAAGCTCACCCCGGGCGCTTGGCTTGAAAATGGCCTGAGTCTTGCTGGTTTCTACAACCCGACTTTTTGGCCTCAGTGGTTGATGCGCTTTGCCTTTATGTTCGTAATTACTGGCGGTTGGTCTTTGATTATCGCTACTGGGATACCCCGCGGCTATTTTGAGCGCGAGAAAATCATTCGCTACGCTGGCGGTATTGGGTTAATTGGGCTTGTGATCGGTGTGTGTCTTTGGTTGTTTTGGTATGAGCCGACTCTGCCCATTCATGCACGCACCGTGATGGTTAGCCCGGCTGTTGTGCCGCTGACCTATCCAGTGATTATTACTGGGATTGTGGCTGCGGCCTTGGGGCTTGGTTTGTCACTGCTTGCACCACAATTGCAGCGCCGTTGGATTGCGCTCATTCTAATGGCATTAATCCAAGCTGCCATCTTTGGCGCAGAACGGGTGCGTGAGGTGATTCGCAAGCCCGACATCATCAGCGGTTATATGTCGTCGAACCAATTGTTGTTTAACGATTTGCCCGCTCGTGGTATCGCTAGCGAAGAAGCCAACCTTAAGCGCGATGGCATGATGGGGAACCTTCCATTCATGCCATCGCCCGGCAGGCTAAGCACGAATACGAAGATAGCCAATCCACAGCTTGAAATTGGGCGCACACTGGTGACGCAGCAATGTAGTGCGTGTCATAACGTTAGTTTGCAAACCGAAATTCGCGTTGTTAATCGGCGTTTTGTCTTGCGCTCACTTGCCGATCTGCTGGTCGCCCGCCAGCGCACCACAGCCGCCGAGATTGACGTTTATATCAAGGCGATTCAGGGCTTCCCCTATATGCACGAGATGGTTGGCACAGATGCGGAACGCGCCGCTATGGCTATATATCTCGAACATTTTATTACACAAACCTATGATAACCAAGCGACAACGATTAGTCAGAGGTAATCCAAATGGAAATTCAAGATATGCTTAAGATGATGCGTGACCCGTTGGGCGCACCATTCTTCCCGGTCGTGTTTCAAGTATTGTTGGTTGTGACATGGGTGTTACACATTCATTTTGTAACCAGTGCAATTGGCTCAAGTGCTTATTCGATTTTTGCCTTTCTAAACAAAGAGGCAGATCACCTTCGTTTGGGTCGTATCGCGGCCCGCCTAACCCCCAACATGGTGGGGCTTGGAATTGTCACTGGGATTGCACCACTTTTGTTTGTTCAAGTGATTTATGACCCTCTTTGGTATGCGGCTAATACTCTAACGGGTTTTTGGTCAGTGACATTTATCTTTGTTGTGATGGGCGGATATAGCCTAGCCTATTTGTTCTACCTTAAAGGTAGCAAAGATGGTCGCTTGCTTTGGTCCGCGGTTTTGTCACTCTGCTTGTTGTGCTTTGCGGGCTGGGTCATGCATGCACTCCATGCAGTCTCAATTCGCCCTGAGCAATGGACATATTGGTATGCGCCGGGTGGGGTGATTGATACCAGAGGCGTAATATTTCACGCTTATGATATTCCTCGGCTGTTTTTTCTGTTGCCGCTACAGGCAGGGTTGGGTTTTGCCATCACGCTATTGTTTGTGGCTTGGTATTTACGCCAACGTGCCGATGCGGATCCTGTCTTTTTGGAATGGACTGCCAATCTTGGATGTCGCATTGGAAAGACTGTATCGTTGCTCTATGGCGTAGCGGGCTTGTTTTGGGCTTCTGCTGAAGGCCCAGAATTTGGCCTCACGGCTTTCATCGCGGTGCTCACATTTGGACTAAGCGTCGGTCTTTATCTGTTCTTCAAATCGGTAGATAAACAGCCTATTCAGGCTGGGGCCAAGGCCATTGGGGTTTGGTTCGCAGCCTTGTTGCTTGTTGCGATTGCGCGTGAAGTTATTCGCACGATTTCGCTTGGGCGGTTTGACTATTCGGTCGCAAACTATCCATACATTATTGACTGGGGTTCAGTCCTTATGTTTGGTGTTACTTCGATTGCTGGCGTTTCTGTCGTGGCCTATTTGGTCATGGTGATCTATCAGGCTGGGCTATCGGCAGATGGCACGGTCTCGGCGAAAACCGAGCGGTTTGGTCGAATTGCTACAGGCTTGCTCGGTGCGTGGTTTGGATTCTTCTTGTTGGTCGGGCTATATACGGCCTTGTTCTTGCAACAATAAGACTCTTGTTCGATAAGGCAGGGAAAACCACCCCTGCCTTATCGAGGGATGGCCTGAGGTTAAGCGAAAGGCAATTATGGCAACTAAGCAAGTATTGCTAAGACTGCTGCTTAACGTGAGCAACAACCTTAAATTGGGAGATTGAAATTGTGAAACTGCATTTTGCCAAACTGTTTACCTATTTGTTTACGCTATGGTTAACAGTCACCCTCAATTTTCTTGTGCCGCGCCTGTTGCCGGGCGACCCGATTTTGTCACTTATTGATGCATCGGACGGGGCCAGCTATGACGAGGCGGTGCGAAAACAACTCGAAAGCTATCATGGGCTTGATCAGCCGTTGGGTGTGCAATATGTGCACTATTGGCAAAATTTGTTGCGCGGCGATCTGGGCGATTCGATCTCGTTTCGTAAGCCGGTCAGCGAGTTGGTATTGGCGCGTTTGCCGTGGACTTTGGGCTTGGTGCTGCCGAGTTTGGTTATCAGCTCATTGATTGGTTTAGTTGCCGGAACCCATGCGGGATGGCGGCGCGGGTCGTCGGTTGATCGCAGTTTGACGGTGATATTGATCAGTTTGTGGAATTTACCCGCCTTCTTTATTGGGTTTGTGTTGATTATGCTGTTTGGGGTTTATCTGCAATGGTTGCCATTGAGCGGTGCGGTTACCCGATTTGCCCAGTTCGACTCAATTGGCGCCCAAGTCTTGGATATGTTCAAACATTGGCTTTTGCCAGCCGCCACGCTCATCATCAGCACTATTGGCGGCAGGTTCTTGCTCATGCGAAATAGCATGTCGGTGGTGTTAGGGCAAGAATATGTATTGGCGGCGCGTGCCAAAGGCGTGACTGAAAATAACGTGAAATATCGCCATGCCATGCGCAATGCACTGTTGCCTTTTTTTACCGCCTTTAGCACTCAGGTTGGTTTGGCAGTGACCGGTGCGACGATCATCGAGTCATTATTTGTCTACCCGGGCATGGGATTGTTGTTGCTGGAGGCGGTCAATACCCGCGATTATCCATTGGTGCAAGGTGCGTTTTTGGTGATTTCGGTCACAGTGCTGACCGTGAATTTAATTGCTGAACAAGTGATGGTGAAAATTGACCCCCGAATCGCATAAACCCTCTCCGACATCACCGCCGACGAAGCAAACACAGACAGCGAAAAATGTCATACCGCCTATTGCTCGGTTGGGTATTGGGCTGTGGTTGTTCTTTTTATTGGTGGCCTTGGGCGCAGATTATCTTGCCCCACATGATCCATACCTCGCCAAGGCGCGGCCCTTGTTGCCGCCCAGCGGCGAGCATTGGCTTGGCACAAACGATGTCGGTCAAGATATTTTTAGCGAAATTATTGTAGGCGCGCGTATGTCGTTGCTGGTGGCAACTGTCACCCCATCTATTGTGGTGACCATTGCATTGCTGGTAGGCATAACGGCTGGCTATGCAGGTGGGAGCATAGACATATTGTTGATGCGCATGGTGGATGTGATGTTAGCCATTCCCAGCTTGCCGCTTATGATTTTAATTGCTGCTTATTCTGGCAGCGGCACATTGCAATTAATCGCAATTTTGTCGTTGTTTGCATGGGAAATTCCCTCGCGGTTGATTCGTAATGAGGTGTTATCGGTGCGCAACCTGATGTATGTGCAGGCCGCCCATGCATTGGGCTGCACGCCGTTGCAGGTAATTTGGCGTCATATTATTCCGGCATTGCTGCCTGTGCTGATCACCAGTTTTGCCAGCCAAGCCAGTCGCGCTGTGTTTTTAGAGGCTAGCCTCGCCTTTATTGGTATTGGTGATCCCACTAGCAAAAGTTGGGGCGCAATGATGCGGGCCGCGACTGGTTTTCGCGGTATTTGGTATGGCATCAATTGGGTGTGGTGGGTTTTGCCAACAGCGGCATGTATTTCGTTGCTGGTGTTGGCGTTTTCGTTTATTGGTCAAGGGCTTGAACGCTGGGCAAATCCACGTTTGAGCAAGTAATTAAAAGCAAAAATAAAAGGAGATTTGATAATGAAAACCGTTTTTTTGAAAAAGATGACATTGACAGCAGCGGCGGTGTTGATGGCAGCGTGTAGTAGCACGCCACCACCACCTAATTCATCAACCGTCGCAAACAATATAGCTAGCAAAGCCAATATTGCTACGCTAAAACTGGCTGGCGGCACAGATTGGGGTTATCCAACACCCTTTTTGCTCAGTCGTGGGCCGGGTTTGGTACATTCACTTTATATCTTTGATACGCTGACATGGAAAGATAAAAATGGAAAACACATTCCTTGGTTGGCTGAAAGTTGGGCAGCCTCGCCAGATGGCTTAACATGGACATTTAAGCTTCATCCCAAGGCCAAATGGCATGATGGCAAACCCGTTACTGCAGACGATGTGAAATTTAGTGTGGATTATCAGACAAAGAACGTGCCAGCATTGCCAGTGCGAGCGTTAACCGAACTTACCAGTGTTACGGTTAAAGGCGAAAAAGAGGTTGAATTTAAACTTAAGTCACCCTATGCGCCATTTTTAACCAACCTTGCCGGTGCGTTGCTCATTCTTCCAAAACATATTTGGGAAGGCGTTGAAGACCCCAAGAAAATGCGCGATGCCAAAGCATTAACAGGCAGTGGCCCATATAAGTTGAAAGAATATAACCAAACTGATGGCTCATATTGGTATGAAGCCAACAAAGATTTTTATTTGGGCGAGCCTGTGGTGAAGCAATTGCAATTTATTCCGGTCAAAGATGAATTTTTGGCATTGCAACAAGGGCAATTGGATGCTGGTTCGATTGACAGTTTTGGCGCCGCCGCCGATTCAGCCACAGCCGTGCAATCGGCGCTGAGCAAATTTAAAACAACGCCTTGGGCCTTGCTCGAAGCCCCCGGCGAGTGGACAATGGCGCTGAAATACAATATGACCAAAGCCCCATTTAACGATATCCGATTCCGTAAGGCACTGGCTTATGTCATCAACATGCAAGATATGGTTGACCGTGTGGTGCTGGGGCAAGGTGTGCCTGGTAGCCAAGGCTGGGCTACGATGGCTAATGCATGGTATAACCCAAATATCACCGTTTATAAGCAAGACCTTGTGAAAGCCAATGCCTTGCTTGATGAGATGGGGCTGAAAGATAGCGATAAAGATGGGTTACGCGAGTTGGCTGGTAAGCCATTAGAGATAGAATTGTTGTTCGCGGCTGGGTTCGATACGCCTCGTGTGCCCGAGTTGGTTCAGCAATATCTAAAAGAAGTCGGCATCAAGATCAAGGTCGTTGGTATTGACCGTAACCAACGCGATACCCGTGCAACTAAAGGCGAATACGATTTAATTTTGGTTGGCTTTGGCGGTTTGGGTGGCGACCCTGACGGTTTACGCACCACGTTTTCGAGCAAATTGCCGCGCAACTCATTTAGCCAACCTTTTGGCTGGAAAAATGATGAATTTGATCAATTGGCAGATCAACAATTTCGCATTGTTGATGAAAATGAGCGACGCAAGATTACGGATAAATTACAACAAATGCTCAGTGATGAGTTGCCGCAATTGCATTTGTATCACCCCACACGCTTTTGGGCCTACCGAAAAGATATATTGGATGGTTGGCACTACACCTTGGGCGGAATTGCCAGCGGTGTACCACAGTCATTTGATAAAGCCCTGTTTGTAACTGGTAAATAGGATAAACACCCATGAAAAAGCTCACTACTGAACAACGCCAATGGCGCACGCTGCAAAATATGTTGCGTGGGTATCGCTTTGGGCAAATTTTGATGACGTGTGCCCGTTTGGGCGTGTTTGATGCGCTAGCAAGCAATGCGCAAACGGCGACAGAGTTAGCCACCCAATTAAATGTGAATGCCAATGGATTGGCCCGTTTGCTCAATGCGGCAGTATCGCTCAAATTGCTCAAACTGAAGAAAAATAGCAGTTCGGCCCAAACCGCGTCTAACCGCTACGCCATTGCGCCTCTTGCGCAAACCTCATTGCTGCCCAACTCGCCTTTCCCATTGGGGCGAATGATGCGGCGCGAACATGCGTTTTATCAGCGTTGGGCTTGGCTCGATGAAGCTGTAAAAATGGGAACCCGCCCTGATGCCAATATTCGTGACGAAAAAAGCAGCAATTGGGTGATGGATTTTGAGCTGGCTTTGTTTGACAGCGCCAAGGTGCAAGCGCCTGTGGTGGCTGAATTGTTGAAATTGCCTGCGGATCGCACGATGCGCGTGTTGGATGTGGGCGGGGGGCATGGCGGGTATAGCATGGCTTTGGCGCGACAATATCCGAATGCGCAACCTACTGTATTTGAGTTGCCCGAAGCCGCCAAAGCTGCCACTCACATTATTGCCAGCCAAAATATGAGCACGCGGGTAGCGGTGCACGCGGGCGATTTTCAAAAGGAAGATTTTTTGCCTGATTGGGACATGATGTTGCTGTTCGGGGTGTTGGTGAGCGAAACGCCCGCAGGTAAACTACGTTTGTTGCGCAAATGCCATGCCGGATTGGCAAAAGGTGGCAAAGTCGTCATCCGCGAGTGGTGGTTGGATGACAACCGCGCTGGTCCGCTCGAATCCACGCTATTTTCGTTGCATATGTTGCTTAGCACGCAGGCGGGTGATATCTCGACTCAAACCGAGATGTTTGGCTATTTGCGTGAGGCTGGTTTTCGCCACGTGCGTGTGCTGCCATTACCCCAATGGCTGGGCAGCGCATTGGTCATGGGCGAAAAATAAAAACCGAGATAAATCTGTAAGGGCCAAGATGATCGTGGAAGCACAAAATCATTATTTTGTGTAACATTTGTTATTTCTCGCTTTGTTCGAAATAACGGCTCCGCTAGCGTGTTGACCCTTATCATTTTTGTCGAAATCATAATCTTTTTTACTGCTCCTTTGAGCCTTAGCTTTTATATCTGGATGCTTACTGAACGTGCCAAAACCTATGGGATCGAATCGATTCAAAATGTGTTCGATAACCCAAATGCTTATTGGGATTTGCCAACAGAAGCCTTAATATTTGCTGTTTTGGCGTACGCTATCTGGCATATGGCCGAAGGTGTGGCTTTTAGATGTGTGTCCAAGCGTTTTGAAGATGCTCAAAATTGCGAATAAGAGCCGCTAATACCGGCGAGCAAGTTTTTGGGCGCGGGTTTGCACCAAAAAGTCAATCAATTCTGCAATGCCAGTGCCTTTCTTGGCCGAAGTTTCAAAAATGCGGATGCCGGGTCGCACACTCAAAATATTTTCATGGGCAAGTGCGCGATCAAATTCGCAGGCTTCGGCCAAATCCATTTTGGTAATGATGGCGACATCTGCCGAGTAAAACATCGAAGGGTATTTGAGTGGTTTGTCTTCGCCCTCGGTGACGCTGAGCAGCACGATGCGCAGGTCTTCGCCGAGGTCATACCAAGTGGGGCAAACCAAATTGCCGACATTCTCGATGAAGAAAAATTCGAGCGTGTTCAAATCCAAATCCCACGCATTCAAATGCACCGCGATCATCTCAGCTTCGAGGTGACACATACCATCGGTGACAATTTGGCGCACCGGCGCGCCGCTGCGGGCGAGGCGTTTGGCATCGTTGTCAGTTTGCAAATCGCCTACCAAGGCCGCCACCGGATGACCAGCCTTGCGCATATCACCCATCATGCGTTCGAGCAGTGCTGTTTTGCCCGACCCCGGGCTAGAGACAACATTCAGCGTGAGCAAGCCCGCCGCTTGCAGCCGCGCTCGCAAGGTCGCCGCCAGTTGGTCATTTTTGCTCAATACACCTTGGCGTATTTCTAGGTATCGCGTTGTCATGAGCGGTTAGTCTACCTCAATCTCTAGTTTTTCAATTTCAAGCTCACGGCCTTGACGAATTTGGTTGCTGGGCTGATTGCATTTTGGGCAACGAAAACCTTGCAGCCCCGAAATGGCAAATTCTTGTTGACATTGGGGTGAGGCGCAATAGATGACAACAGGCAACGCTTGAATGACCAATTCACTGCCTTCGAGCGGTGTGCCTTTGGTGGCGATATCGTAGCCGAACAGCAGCGCCTCTTTGACCACGCCAGATAATTTGCCCAGCCGCAAAAAAACCTTGTTCACCTTGCGTGCGCCTGCCTGCTGCGCGGCTTCGCTGGCGTTTTGCACAAGGCTATAGGCAATAGATAATTCGTGCACAGTTGGCTATTTTAGCTTTTGCCCAAAGCTTTTGGCAAAACCAAGCAGCAAGCCCAACGTGCGTTGAATATTGGGATTGCTAAGACGGTGTTTCTTAAAACAATTTTTCGCCGAAATCACTATCACAGCGTTGTTATGGGGCGGTTTTGCCGCCCCATAACAACGCTGTGATGATGTTTGGCTGATTACCGAGCATTGCGTTTAGAGCCAAAAATGATGTCATCTGTCAGTTGCACTGTGATCACAATGGCCTAAATGCCAGCGCCATACCAAACAGGTGAAAACACAACAAGCGTTTGGCCGTAGATCATGACTGTAAAACTTATTTTTGCTTTTTACGGTTCCTTGCTTTTGGTAATGCCGTATTATTGGCTGTTTCGTGCCAAAGGGCGGGGCAGTTCAATCTTGACTACGCTGTTGAGCGTCGGCTTTTATATTTGGATGCTGAGCGAACGCTTTAAAACTTACGACGTTCAGTCCATCCAAACCGTGTTTGATAACCCCAGCGCCTACTCTGGTTTATGCGATTTGGCGCATGGCTGAGGGGTTGTCTTTTCAATGCAGCATCAACCGCTTTGACAGTGGGGGAAGCTGCGAACTGTAGCTGACACAAACACAACGGCCCGCTGAAAATCATCAGCGGGCCGTTGTGTTTGTGTCATGTTATGGGGGGATATCGGTCAAGCAGAATTGATCTACCACCATATTGCCCGATGTACCTTGCACCCAACCATAGACATACAGCGAGGTGTTCCCAGCTTGTGGGGTAAATGTCAGGGTGTATTGGGTGAAGGTGTTAGCGGCCACTTGTGGCGTATTGGCAGAATTGCCAGTGTTGAAATACCCCCCTGGCGGTGCCATTGGCAGACGTGGGGTTGCTGATCATATTGGTGTTGCAGGTGTTGGGGATTAGGGTTGGCAGCAGGGGTAATCTAAGCGTTCAATATCAGCTTGCCCTTGCAGAATTTGCTAAGTTTAATTTGAGTTTTTGGGGGGCAGCAAAACTTGGCGAGCGGATGATATACTCATGTGCTATTATGTGTATAAATACACACTAAAATTCTTTAGATGCTGGGGATAAAACCAGCATAGATAAATAAACAGGAGTGAAAAATGCTAAAAAAATTGACGATAAACTTTTCAATTGTGGCGGGTTTGTTGGCGGCATGTGCCCAAACCACAGCCCCGACTACGCCGCCTGCTAATCAGATGCAAGCGGTAAAACCCGTTTTGGCTACCGAGCCAAAGGGCGATTTGCGCATTGGTACAGGGTTAAACTTGCCTTCTTCGATGATGGTGGCAGTAGGTCAAACTGGCTACAACATGGTCGCCTATGGCGCGGGCGAAATGCTAATGCGTTTGTCACCTCAGCTTAAATTAGAGACCTGGTTGGCAGAAACAGTGACCCCAACCGATGCCAGCACATGGCAAGTGAAGCTGCGCAAGGGGGTTCTGTTTCATGATGGCAGTGAGATGAAAGCCCAAGATGTGGCCGATAGTTTTAAACGCAGTTGGGAGAATTTGGCAGGTGCGACAACCTTTATTAGCAAAGACACCAAAGTCTTGGTAAGCGACGACTATACACTGCTTTTTGTAACTCCTAAACCCCAGGGTAACTTTCCATTTGCGCTTGCCAACTGGAATTTTGTGGTGGCAAAACCTGCCGTCAACGAAATTAGCATCATGACAGGGATGTATCGCCCTGTAAAGTTAGAAAAAGATCAAGAATTTACGCTGGAACACTTTGCGAAACATTGGCAAGGTGGCGGTATGCTCAAGCGGGTTATTATCAAAAAGATCCCGGATGCAAATGCGCGTATGCTGGCATTGCAAAGCGGTGATCTCGATATGTTGACCAATGTGGCTCCAGATATTGCGGCTGGTTTGCCTGCTGATATTGAACAACGTAGCGTGGGCGGAACTCGAATGCACTTTGTTATTTTGAATCACACCAAAGCGCCATTTAATGATAAGAAAGTGCGCGAAGCAGTAAGCGCAGTGGTTGATCGAGCTGCTTTGCTAAAGGCAACCCTGAATGGTCAAGGCGCAGTAGCCGTCAACCTATATCCGCCAAGCACGGGCATTGAGCAAGTTCCGGCTCAACGCACTGATATTGAGGCTGCGAAAAAACTATTGGACGAAGCGGGCTGGAGTTTGAACAATGGGGTGCGTGAAAAAGAGGGTAAAAAATTGGCATTTACCATCCATACTTACCCGGGTCGCCCCGAATTGACCCAAATGGCTGTTGTAATGCAGTCGCAACTCAAGGCCGCAGGGATTGAAGTAAAAGTAGATGAAGTGAAAGACATTACCGTGCAAATTAAAGATGGTGATTTTCAAGCCAGCATGTTCTCGATTGGGATTCAAGCCGACCCACAATATGTGCCGGGGGTGACCTTGGTAAAAGGCGGTTCATTTAACTATGGCGGCTATTCAAACACCAATATGGAGGCGCTGTTTGAGCAACTGAAGATCGAAGGAGATTTGGCTAAACGCCAAAGCATTGCTAAGCAAATTCAAGAGGTGGTAAAGACCGATACCCCCAATCTTTATCTTGCAATTCCGCCACTCATTACGGCCTATAAAAAAGGCAAAGTGACAGGCTATATTCAACACCCCGACGATTTGTATATTATTCACAAGGAACTGGGGGTAAATTAAACGAATGGTCGCAGCGGCGTTGCGCACGTTTGTATCGGGGGCAAGTGTTTTTGCCTTGGTCAGTCTATTTGCCTTTGGGCTGATGGCACTTGCCCCCGGCGACCCAGCACGTATGGCCTTGAGCGCATCAGGGTTGGATACGCCTACCCCTGAAGAAGTGGCTGCCAAACGTGCGGCGCTCAAACTTGATCAGCCTTTGCCGATGCGTTACTTAAACTGGTTTGTTGGGGTGATGCGTGGTAATTTTGGCTCAAGCTACCGCACGGCTAAGCCAGTTTATGACATGTATTTAGAGCGCTTACCCGCCACGCTATTATTTGCCGCATGTACATTGGCGGCAACCTTTGTCATTGCCTTGCCATGCGGCATTTTTTCGGCGCTTTATCGTGGTAAGTGGCAAGATGCGTGGGTGCAGGGTATGGCCGTGTTTAGCACAGCTGTGCCCAATTTCTGGCTTGCACTTATCTTGATCTTGATTTTTGCCGCCACACTCAATTGGCTACCGGCATTGGGTAGCGCCACCCCAGCCGGATTAGTATTGCCTGCCATCGTTGCGGCATTGCCCAATATCGCTACGCAGTCGCGGCTTATTCGGGCCGCTACACTTGATGCACTTTCCGAAGATTATTTGTTAACCGCTTACGCCAAGGGGTTAGGGCGTTATCGTGCTATCTTGCGCCATGCCATGCCCAATATTATGGCGAGTGTTTGCACCGCGTTGGCGCTCGAATTAGCTTATTTGCTTACCGGCAGTATTGTTATCGAAACGGTATTTGCCTATCCGGGTGTAGGACGTTTAGCAGTTGAGGCGGCTTTGATTGGCGATATGCCCGTGCTTGCTATTTGTGTTTTAGCCGCGGCTGGGGTATATATTTTTTGCAATGGATTGGCCGATATGGCTTTGGCATGGCTTGACCCCCGTGTGACTGCACGCAAATTGTAATGGTGCGATTATGAAGCTGAAATGGTATTCGATCACCTTGTTCGTCATTGGCGTGGCTGTCACCCTTGGCCCGGCTTTGTGGCAGCATGATCCGCTCGAACAGAATATTGATCAACGGCTTGCGCCTATGTCATTCAATTACCCATTGGGCACAGACCAATTTGGGCGCGACATGTTGGCCCGCATTATGGTTGGCGGGCGCTGGTCGTTGGTTGGGGCGGCCATTGTTAGTTTGGGCACAACTGGGCTAGGGTTTATGTTGGGTGCGATGGCGGCAATGGGGCCGAAATGGCTCGATCATATCATTCGGCGTTTAACCGAAGTTTTTCAAGCGGTACCCGGTGTGTTGCTGGCATTGGCCCTTACAGCCTTATTACGCCCCTCGTTTGCCAATTTGCTTCTTGCTTTGGTGCTAACCAATTGGACATGGTATTCCCGCATGTATCGCAGCATGATCCGCCAAGCGCTCAGCGCCGCCCATATCGAGGGCACACGGGCGTTGGGTGCGTCGTATCTTCACATTGTCACCCGTCATATTTTGCCAAATATTGTTAGCCCAGTCATTGTGATCGCCACGCTGAATTTTGGCGCAGTATTACTCAATGTGTCGGCTTTGTCGTTTATTGGCTTAGGTTTGCCGCCACCTACCCCCGAATGGGGTAATTTGATTAATGAATCGCGCAATTTTTTTCAACGCGTCCCGTTGCTCATGATCGCGCCGGGCTTGTGCATCGCTATCACAGTCTTGAGTGTTAATTTGTTGGGCAATGATCTGCGTGATCAAATTACAAAAAGGCAAGGGTTTTTACAAAAATAATCTATTAGGGGGTGCTTACGCGGTTGGCTTCGAGCATTGCATTTAGAATCAAAAAATGATGTCATCTGTCAGTTGCACTGCGACTACAATGGCCTAAATGCCAGCGCTATACCAAACAGGTGAAAATACAACAAGCGTTTGGCCGTAGATCATGACGGTAAAACTTATTTTGGCTTTTTACGGTTCTTTGCTTTTGGCAATGCCGTATTATTGGCTGTTTCGTGCCAAAGGGCGGGGCAGTCCAATCTTGACCACGCTGTTGAGCGTCGGCTTTTATATTTGGATGCTGAGCGAACGCTTTAAAACCTACGATGTTCAGTCCATTCAAACCGTGTTTGATAACCCCAGCGACTACTCTGGGTTGTTGCTAGAGGCGCTTATTTTTATCGTGCTGGTTTATGCGATTTGGCGCATGGCTGAGGGGGTGTCTTTTCAATGCAGCATCCACCGCTTTGACAGTGGGGGAAGCTGCGAACTGTAGCTGACCCACACACAACGGCCCGCTGAAAATCATCAGCGGGCCGTTGTGTTTGTGTCATGTTATGGGGGGATATCGGT
>CAMDWA010000045.1 GCA_945877855.1 Thermoflexus hugenholtzii JAD2
GTCATCTCTTCATTTGGGGTTCCTGCTAATATTTGGCAAATTGCCGATCTGGTTTTGCACCCTCAACTTAAAACGCTCATTAAAACAGCCCAACCATTGACACAAGTTGATGTCATTGTGCAGACGCGCTCTGAGTTGGTTTCAAATAAAGTGAAAGATGAAGTGAAGCGGCTGGGTGGCAAGCTCACGCTTGATTTGTCGATCATTCATGGTTTTGCAGCGGTGCTGCCGGTGCGTTCATTGCGTGCAGTGGCGGCTTTGCCAGAGGTGAAATGGATATCACCGGATGGTGATGTGCATTTGAGCGATACATCGGTAATAGACAAAAATACCTATAACGTGTATTTTCCGTTGCTATCGACAAAGGGTAAGCCCGCAGATGTGACATCGACTCCGACTCCGATCGTAACGGCTACGCCTCTCCCCGACGTAATTTTGCCAGAACCGGTGATTATTCGGGACACAGCAACCCCAACGGCGACCTTACCAACCCCTTTGAGCCGCAGTTTTTATCGCGCCATCAATTTGGGTGGCTCAGCGTTAACCATTGATGGGCAAAACTGGGAAGGCGAAAATGCGAACGATGTCACTTGGTCGAGCGAAAAATATGCACAAGCGGGCGGCATGGTGCAAAACGCCAGTGCCAGCATGGAAGCGATGTTGCGGGATGGGGTTCGTGACAGCAAGGGGAATACGCGCGTTAATGTCAAAAACATGCCTTATGGTGTTTATGATGTTGTTTTGTATAGCTGGGAATATGGCGCTGCACAAGCTTTTAATATTGATATTGAGGGGCGTTTGGCCCAAGCCAATGTGCGCAATAGCCCAGAGGGTGCATGGCAAAAATTGGGACCTTTTCGTATTCTCATCATTGATGGCGAGCTAAATATTAATAGTAGCGGTGGTTATGCCCATTTTGCTGGGCTTGAAATTTGGAAAGTGGATATAGAAGAAGACCCATCCCCTATCGCAAACTGCTATTCATTGCCCCGCACCGGCTGGGCAGCGACCAGTTCAGCCCCCAATTCGTTACCGCTCAATGCCATCGATGCTGATCTAAAAACCAAGTGGTCGGTCAGCAGTCAGATTTCGGGCACATGGTTTCAAATAGACCTTGGTGCTTTACGCCCGTTTGATACCATTGAGTTTGATTCTGGCAAATATCCCGCTCAAGATTATCAATTTCAGGTGGCTAATGTTGATGCCGATTGGACGCAACAACCCATTATTGCGAATGGAAAAGGTGGCGGTGTGACGACCATTGCCGCCCGCCCGCGTAATGCAAGGTATTTGCGCCTCACCTTAACCAGTTCTGCCCCCACTGCCAATTGGAGTATTTATGATTTTGGCGTATTTGATTGTGCGGCGTTAAAGTCGGTTAATCGTAGCCAAAATGCATTTAGCGATGCGATTGGTTTGACACAACTGCGGCAAGCGCTGCCTTTGTTGCAAGGCCAAGGGGTTGGGGTTGCTATTCTGGATAGCGGCGTAAATGACACTTCGGATTTGACCACGATGTTGGGCACGAACCGCGTTTTAGTCAGTGTGCGGGCCAATGACGATGTAAATCAAACCCCCGACGATGGTTATGGGCATGGCAATCATATTGCTGGCATCATTGGGGGGAATGGCAGCGCTTCACAAGGTAGGTATGTGGGGGTTGCCCCGGGTGTAAGCCTGATTAACGTAAAAGTAAGTAATGACGATGGGAGCGGGCGCACCTCGCGGATTGTGGCTGGCATGCAATGGATTTTGCAAAACCGCGAGCGCTATAACATCCGCGTGGTTAATTTTTCGATCAATAGTGGCGAATACGAATCGTATCAAAATAACCCATTGACGGCGGCTGCCGAAATCTTGTGGTTCAACAAAATTGTGGTGGTCGTTTCTGCCGGAAATAAAGGCAATGGTAATTTATACCCACCGGCCAACGATCCATTTGTCATTACGGTTGGGGCGGTAGATGATAAAGGCACAGGCGAGATTAACGATGACACAATCCCGGCGTTTTCAGCGTATGGTGTCACTGCCGAAGGCATCGCAAAACCCGATTTGGTCGCACCCGGGGTCAATATTATCGGTTTGCGCACCAATCAAAATAGCCGCTTGTCACAACTTCACCCTGATCACAACGTTTCTGATTATTATTTTCGCATGTCGGGCACATCGATGGCGGCCCCAATGGTCGCCGCTGCTGCCGCTTTGTTGCTGCAAAACGAGCCAGAACTAACCCCCGATCAAGTGAAATTTCGTTTACTGAAAACCGCACGCGCATTTGGCAACCCGGCCCAAACTGGCGCTGGTTATTTAGATGTGTATGCGGCCTTGAATACCCGCACCAACGAAAGCGCCAATGTTGGGTTAATGCCAAGTCGGTTACTTTCTACCGGTGATCAACCTCTTAACAGTTCTGTCAGTTGGAACAGCGTTAGTTGGAACAGTGTGAGTTGGAACAGTGTAAGCTGGAATAGCGTGAGTTGGAACAGCGTAAGCTGGAATAGCGACCATTGGGATTCACCTTGAGATAGACCAACGTCATTGCAACTTTTCTGCAACATAAATGTGTCTTTTGAATGAGGTAAGCGCCTTTTGTTTTTCTTATGATTTTTTCTATTTCAATTTGTAATGGCGTGGCGATGATAGGTTAAGACAAGGCCTTATCGTTACACCAGAATCGTCGTTTTTAAACAATTATTTTATCTTTTTTATCCAGAAACGGCAAACCTGTCGAAAGGCAGCGACGCAAAGTTACGGGTCTAAACGTATCGTATGTAATACGCATGATCGCCGAACCGCCTAGGTATCTATGAATAACAAGCTTCATCGTTGGACACTCTTGGCTGGATTAATGATTATGGTATTGGTGATATCGCCTTTAGGCGTGCCCAATAATCATTTAAATCGTTTGTTCGATTTAGTCTTACACCCGCAACTAAAGCATTTAATGGCGCAGGCTGATCCGCTCAAGCAAGTTGAAGTGATTGTGCAAAAACAGCTTGGCGTGGCCCCTCATGCGCTCGAGAATAAGATTGTGCAGCAAGGCGGGCGTGTGACGCTCGACTTATCGATCATTAATGGCTTTGCGGCGGTCGTCCCGATCCATTCATTGCGCACTTTGGCGGCATTGCCGGGGGTGAAGTGGATATCGCCGGATGGCGATATAAGGCTGAGTGATATGCATGAAGCAGCGCAAACCTATAAAGTTTATTTGCCGCTCGGTTTGCGGAATAGCGCTAAACCAACCATGGCAACCAGCACCCCCACGCGGCAAACCTCTGGCCCCGTTGTCAGCTTTACACCGGGGGCATTCACCGCCACCCCCACACTCGATACTTCGGGTGGGGGGAGTATCACCAATACGCCTACTCCAACCAGAGGCGTTGCCACAGCAACCCCAGCCGCAACCGCAACGACAACGGCTTCAGCGCCGATTACGCCAACAGCTACGGTTACATCCCCTATGCCGCTCAATCGCACGTTTTACCGTGCCATTAATCTGGGCGGGCCAGCAGTCACCATTGATGGCCGCGCTTGGGAAGGCGAGGGCGCAAGCGGTGTAACATGGTCGAGCGAAAAATATCAGCAAGCGGCTGGCATTGTGAAAAACGCGGATAGCAATATGGAAACCATGTTGCGGACCGGTGTGCGCGATGTGAAAGGCAACACCCGAATTAATATTCAAAATGTGCCTTATGGCATTTATGATGTGATTTTGTATAGCTGGGAATATGGCTCGCCACAAGCTTTTAATATTGATATTGAGGGGCGTTTGGCGCAGGCCAATGTGCGTAATAGCCCCACTGGCGAATGGCAAAAACTTGGCCCGTATCGCATTTTGGTGATGGATGGCGTTTTAAACATTAACAGCAGTGGTGGTTATGCCAATTTGGCCGGGGTTGAAATTTGGAAGATCGACATGGCTGAAGAGCCATCCCCCGCCGCCAATTGTTATTCGTTGCCGCGCACCAATTGGCGGGCCAGCAGTTCGGTTACATCGGTTGTCGGCGATTTCCCCCCTTCTAATGCCATTGATGCCGATATTCGCACCCGTTGGGCGGTTGATACGCAAGTCGAAGGCACATGGTTTCAGATCGACCTTGGCGCAATGCGGTCATTTGATACGATTGAATTTGACTCTGGCAAATATTCGGCCCGTGATTTTAAATTTCAAACGGCGGCTGTCGATAATGATTGGGATAGACAACCCGTCATTGTTACCGCGCAAGGCGGCGGCATTTCGACCATCGCTTCGCCGCCGCGGATTGCACGTTATTTGCGGCTGACCTTAACCAGCTCTATGCCCAATGCGAATTGGAGTATTTATGACTTTGGTGTATTTGATTGTGCGGCGTTGCCTTCAACCAACAACAACCAAAATGCGTTTAGCAACGCCATTGGTCTAAACAAGGCCCGTCAAGATGACCCCTATTTACAAGGCCAAGGCATTGGTGTAGCGGTGCTAGATAGCGGCATCAATGACACATCGGATTTGACGACGATCTTAGGCACAAACCGCGTGCTCGTGAGTGTGCGGGTAAATGACGATGTCAACCAAACCCCCGATGATGGTTATGGGCATGGCAATCATATCGCTGGCATTATTGGTGGCAATGGCAGCGCCTCGATGGGTAATTATGTGGGTGTGGCCCCCGGGGTAAGCCTGATTAACGTAAAAGTGAGCAACGATGATGGCAGTGGGCGCACTTCGCGCATTGTGGCGGGGATGCAGTGGATTTTGCAAAACCGTGATCGCTACAACATCCGGGTTGTTAACGTGTCGTTGAATGGTGCTGTTTATGAGTCGTATCACACCAGCCCGCTGGCGGCGGCGGCTGAGATTTTGTGGTTTAACAAAATTGTGGTGGTGGTTTCGGCGGGCAACAAAGGCATTGGCAATTTGTTCCCACCGGCCAACGACCCCTTCGTAATTACCGTTGGTGCGGTCGATGACAGAGGCACCCCCGACACGAATGACGACATTGTGCCAACATTTTCGGCTTATGGCGTAACCGCAGAAAATGTGGCGAAGCCCGATTTAATTGCGCCCGGGGTGAATATTGTGGGGCTGCGCACCAATCAAAATAGCCGCTTGTCGCAATTGCACCCATTGCACAATGTTGATGACGCTTATTTTCGTATGTCGGGCACATCGATGGCGGCCCCGATGGTGACAGGCGCAGTGGCGCTATTGTTGCAAAATGAGCCAGATCTCACCCCCGATCAAGTGAAATATCGTTTGTTAAAGACGGCGCGCCCATTTGGCAACCCAGCCCAAACTGGGGCCGGTTATTTAGATGTTTATGCCGCGCTTAATACCCGCACCAACGAAACCGCTAATACCGGCCTAATGCCCAGCCCTTTGTTGACCACTGGGAATCAACCCATTACCAGCACCGTAAGCTGGAACAGTGTGAGTTGGAATAGCGTGAGTTGGAACTCGGTGAGTTGGAATTCGGTTAACTGGAATTCAGTGAGTTGGAACAGTGATCATTGGGATACGCCTTGATTGTAACGTTCAAATATCAGGTAAACTCATAGGATGAGTCCAATTACAGCCATTGTCCTTGGCGCGGGTAACCGCGGTGCAAATGCTTATGGAAGTTATGGGTTAGACCACCCCAATGAATTAGATATTGTGGCGGTTGCTGATCCTGATGTGGAACGCCGCACCCGTATGGCGACGGCGCATGATATTGAACCAGACTTACAATTTGAAACATGGGAGGCCGCCTTAGCGCGGCCCAAGCTGGCTCAGGTGGCCTTCATCACCACCCAAGATAATATGCACGTTGGTCCCACCATCGCTGCGCTTGAGGCGGGTTATGACGTGTTGCTTGAGAAGCCGATGGCGACCTCGCCTGCCGATTGTGCGTTGTTGGTCGAGACTGCCGAGCGTTTGGGGCGCACCTTGCAAATTTGCCACGTTTTGCGCTACACTAACTTTTTTAGCACCCTATACGACATCATTCGCTCTGGGCGTTTGGGCGAGATTGTCAGCATTGATCACCGTGAAAATGTGGCGTGGTATCACATGGCCCACAGCTTTGTGCGTGGCAATTGGGGGGTTGAGGCCGATTCGAACCCGATGATTTTAGCCAAGTGTTGCCACGATTTAGACATTTTGTTGTGGATTATGGGGCAAAAAGTGGCAAAACTGACTTCATATGGCTCACTTTTTCATTTTCGTCCCCAAGCCGCGCCAGCCGGTGCAACGTTGCGTTGCCAAGGTGATGGCAATGGCGTATGCCCCGCTGCCGCCACCTGTATGTTTTATGCGCCGCGTTTATACAATGCCGAACCACAAAACGCCGTGCCGAGCGATTTTACATTCACCGCCAGTGGGTTTATGCTCAATGCGTTGGGCGGCGGCAATAGCCCCCAATCGCGCTGGGACAAGCTAAAAACCAGCCAATATGGGCGTTGTGTTTACCATTGCGATAACGATGTTGTCGATCGCCAAGTAATAGCGCTTGAGTTTGAAAATGGCGTGCCTTGCACTTTTACCATGCATGGTCATTCTGACCGCGAAAACCGCACCATGCGTTGGGATGGCACCAAAGCCACGCTTTATGCCGAATTTGGCTATGCCGAGTTTCAAGAGATTCGCATTTGTGATCATGGTGGCATGTATCACACGGTGAAAGAAGAAGTGATTGTGCCCCCACCGGCAGGGTCGGGGCATGGTGGCGGCGATCATGGCCTTGTGCGCGACTTTTTGTTGGCGGTGCAGGGGCAGCCTTCGCCGCGTCAGACCACAGCCCGCGCCTCGCTCGAAAGCCATTTGCTGGCATTTGCCGCCGAAGCTTCACGCAAGAGCGGCAGCAGTATCGATTTCGCGGCTTATAAAAATCAGGTTGTTCAAATTTAGTTAATTGGTTGATTGGTTGATTCGTTGCTTGATAATGCGTGATGTGTGAGTCAACTAATCAACCAGTCAACCAATTAACCAACTAACCAACCAACTTAAGTTTTTTAAATATGAATATTTCCTCTCAACTTGGCCTTGGCACGGCCCCAATGGGCAATATGTTTCGCCCGCTGACAGATACCGAGTCGGTTGAATTGATTGAATGCGCCTTGGGGCAAGGAGTCAATTTTTTTGATACGGCCCCGCTCTATGGCGCGGGCGTGAGTGAATTGCGTTTGGGGTTGGCGTTGCGTGGTGTGCCGCGTGACAGCTATATTTTGCAAACCAAAGTGGGGCGTTTGGTGCAGCCCGATGGTAGCGTTAGCTTCGATTATTCGCGCGATGGCGTTTTACGCAGCATTGATGAAAGTTTAACCCGTCTCAAACTTGATCGTATCGACAATTTGCTCATTCACGACCCCGATTTTAATTTTGGCCCCGCCATTTATGAGGCTTACCCAACCTTGGCCGAATTGCGGGCGCAGGGGGTGGTGAAGATGATCGGTGCGGGCATGAATCAGTTTGAGATGTTGCATGATTTTGCCGATTGTGGCGATTTTGATTGCTTTTTATTGGCCGGGCGCTATTCGCTATTGCAGCAACATTCGCTTGGCTTTTTAGACATGTGTCAGCAGCGCGGTATTAGCGTTTGGTTGGGCGGCACATATAACAGCGGCATTTTGGCGACAGGGGCTGTGCCCAACGCCAAATATATGTATGTGAATGCGCCTGAGCGCATTTTGGCGCGGGTGCGCAAACTAGAGGCCATTTGCGCCGAATATGCTGTGCCGTTGCGTGTAGCGGCAGCCCAGTTCCCATTGGCGCATCCGGCGGTTACGCGGGTCATTTTTGGCGCATTGTCGGCCCAAGAGTTTACCGAGACGGTAGCGGGGTTCACACACCCGATTCCGGCGGTATTGTGGGCACGCTTAAAGGCCGAGGGTTTGATTCAGGCGGCAGCACCGACGGCGTGACTCTAAGCCTGTATTTTTTTTTAACAATTTTCGCCACTAGTATATCTCAATTTGAGATATACTAGTGATATGCATGTCATTTCGCGTAAGCGACTCAAAATATTTTGGGAGCGATTTCCTGAAAGCGAAGGTGCATTGACTCGTTGGTTTCGTGTGATGAGTATGACAGATTATGCTAATTTTGCCGATTTGCGAAAAACTTTTCCAAGTGCAGACAAGGTTGGCAATAAGATCGTTTTTAACATCGCTGGGAATAATTATCGGTTGATTGCCGTTATTCATTTCAACCGCAAAAAAGTGTATATTCGGCATGTGCTTACCCATGCTGAATATGATTTAGGAGATTGGAAATGACGCTGTTATTGCCACAATTACAAACCCATTGGGTTGCTATTCGCCCTATTTTTACGATTCGAAATGAGCAGGACTATGATATTGCGATCAATCGACTTGAGCATTTGCTTGATGAAGTAGGGGACAATCCGCGACACCCACTTTATAGCTTACTCGACACACTTGGCACTATTGTTCATGCATATGAAACAGCGCATATGCCCATGCCAGCCCATAGTGGCGTTGAAATGTTGCAATATTTGATGACAGAACATGGCCTTAGCCAAGCCGATTTAAGCGATATTGGCTCACAAGGGGTTGTGTCTGAAATTTTGAATGGCAAACGCGAGTTAAATATAAGGCAAATTCGGGCTTTAGCGCATCGTTTTAATGTATCACCGGCAGTGTTTGTTTAGAAAAAGTATTTTATGTATATCCCCAAACATTTTGCAGAACCTCGTGATGAGGAATTACATCGGCTTATTCAAGAATACCCATTGGGCGCATTGGTGGTAAATGGCCCAAATGGGTTGGATGCCAATCACGTGCCATTTTTGTTAGACCCAAGCATTGGTGCACAAGGTTGTCTGCAAGCGCATGTGGCGCGGGCAAATGCGGTGTGGAGTGAAAGCCAAGATGGCGATGAGGTTTTAGTTATTTTCAGTGCTTCAGATTCATATATTTCACCCAATTGGTATCCGAGCAAGCACGAGTTTCATCGGCAAGTGCCAACTTGGAATTATCAGGTGGTGCATGTGCATGGCAAATTGAAGATACGCGACGACGAAAAATTTATACGCGGCGTGGTAGCCAAGCTCACGCGCATTCACGAGGCTAGAATTGGCGAGGCCAAGCCTTGGAAGATGACGGACTCGGCGCGTGACTATATTGATGCCATGTTGAAGGCGATTGTCGGGATTGAAATCGACATTTCGAGCATTGTTGGCAAGTCGAAGCTTAGCCAGAATCGTGAGGAACGTGATCGACTGAATGTGGCGCAAGTATTGGCAGTGCGCGAAGCAGCCGATATGTCGAGTGCGGTTTTGAAGGCAATGACATCATGATGCGGTGAGATTTGTATCGTCTCTTTTAATCGACAACTAAAATAAAGATCGCGTATATACCGTATGATATTGGCGGCGCTGTTTTCAATGACGCGAATGGGCGTTATTGAATTTGTGCGCTCAAGGCGGGGATTAAAATCCCGCGCTGGGCATACAAAGACCGCCTTCGCGATCTAAGTTCTTAGCCTGCGAAGGCAGGCTTTGTATACCCAGTGCGCCATTTTTAATGGCTGCGGTATTATTGAACGAAAACAAGAGGTCTATACTTTAGCGTAATGAAATATAAAATAATCCCCCTTGCGATTGCGATGGCGCTAAGTGCTTGTGCGACTGCGCCGACTGTGGCCCCACAATCGACGGCTTTGCCGCCGCAAAGCACACTCGCGCCGCCCACCTTTGCGCCGACAGCCGTCAACACCAATACACCCATTCCGCCGACCAACACCCCAGCGCCCACCAATACGCCATTGCCGACGGCCACACCCACGTCTGTGCCAACGGCCACGCCAACCCCGCACCCGTTGAGCATTGCGGCATTTAAGGCCCGTGATGCCGCCAAAGAGTTTGCGGGCAGCGATTTGGTGATCGAGCAGACCTTGCCAGCCGGGGCAAATTACAGCCGCGCCGTCGCCTCATATAAATCTGAGGGCAACAAAATTTATGGCTTGCTCACCATTCCCAATGGCGAAAAACCAGCCACCGGCTGGCCGATCGTCATCTTCAATCACGGGTTTATTCCGCCCACCGTGTATCGCACCACCGAGCGTTATGTTGGGTATCAAGATGCCTTTGCGCGGGCGGGTTATATTACGTTTAAGTCCGATTATCGCGGGCATGGCAGCTCAGAAGGCGCGGCTGGCGGTGGGTATGGCAGCAATGACTATACGATTGATGTATTAAACGGGATGCGTTCGGTGCAACGGCTTAAAGAGGCCGACCCCAAGCGTGTCGGTTTTTGGGGGCATTCGATGGGTGGGGCGATTACGCTACGCGCATTGGTGACGACCAACGAAATTAAGGCTGGGGTGATTTGGGCTGGGGTGGTGGCCTCGTATCCCGATCTGATTTATCGCTGGACGCGCCCGGGTGTCGCCCCCAACGCCACGCCCAATGTGCCCAATGCGGCGCGTTCGTGGCGTAATAGCTTAATCACCAATTATGGCACTCCCGAACAAAACCCGGCCTTTTGGGCTTCGATTTCAGCCAATAGTTTTATTAGCAATGTTGTGCCCATTCAATTGCATCATGGGACCAATGATGCCGATGTGCCGGTGGCATTTTCGCAAAACCTTGCGGGTCAATTGAAAGACGCGAGCCGCCCGCATGAGCTTTTTATCTACCCGGGTGATGACCATAACCTCAGTCAGAATATTGGCGTGGCGCTGCAACGCTCAGTGGCGTGGTTTGACAAGTATGTGAAATGAATTTTCACGCAAAGACGCAAAGGCTCAAAGACAAAAAGTTTTGCGTCTTTGCGTGAAATATTTACCTAGTAGAGGCACGGCATGCCGTGCCCTTACGCCCCATATGGAACCCAAATGTTTTTGACTTGGGTGGCGTGGCGCAACAATTCGGCAGTATCGCCCTCATCAAACCAATTCACCGGTTTGCCATACCCTACCCAGGTGCGTTTGAGGTTGCCGACGGAGGCTTTTTCGACCATTGTGCTACCGGCGGCGCTGCCAAAATACCACATCGCGTCTACATCTAAATGCTCGGCCAAGGTTTTGCTCAGCACGTCACGCTCGCCAGTGATGATATTGACCACCCCGCCCGTTACATCGCTGGTGTCGAGCACCTGATATAAATCTGTGGCGGCTAGTGGATGACGCTCGGACGCAATCAGCACCACAGCATTGCCCATGCTGATGGCCGCCGCCATTAGTTTGACCGTCGCCAATAAGGGCTGCTCGTCTGGGCAGGCGATGCCGATCACGCCGATGGCCTCATTCATCGCCAAGGTGACATTGCGCATAGGCGTGGCATGAACTGCGCCGTCGAATTTATCGGTCATTGCCGCAAAGGTAAACAGCGTTTGGATGGCGGCCTCGACCTCGGTTTGTGCCGTTTGTTCGTCAATCGCTTGCATTTGCATCAGCCGCGCTGCAAATTCAGCCGCCCGTATGCTTAAATTCTCGGCCAAATAATATAAAACTTGCGCCCGATTATGGGCGGTGGCGTTGCCCCAACCGCTGCGGGCGGCGTGGGCGGCCTCGACCGCGTTGCGAATATCTTTGCGGCTGCCGTCGGCAACCAGCCATGAGCCATGAGCCGTGATCTGTGAGTTGCCACCTGCCGATTGGGCCTGAGCGGCGTAAATAATGCGGCTATAGCCATTGTCGGGGCGGGCTTGTTTGCCGCCGATATACAGCTTGGCGGTGCGGTCAATTGCGGCGTTTTGGATTTTGGATTTTGGATTTTGGATTTGTTCGCTTTGGACGTTCGCGTTGTGAACAATGTTGCGCTTAACATATTCAAACAAACCTTCTTTACCGCCTTCGCGCCCATAGCCACTTTCGCGGTAGCCGCCAAACCCAGCCGCCGCGTCAAATTGATTGGTGCAATTAATCCATACCACCCCGGCCTTGAGTTTGGGCGCAATGTCGAGCGCCAAATTAATATCTTCGCTCCACACGCTGGCGGCTAGCCCAAACCGCGTGTTATTTGCCAAGGCCACCGCTTCGCTGTGGGTGCGAAACGTCATGCTGACCAAAACTGGGCCAAAGATCTCGACTTGGGCCAAGGTTGAGGCCGGTTGCACCTCGGTGAATAGGGTGGGGGGGAAGAAATAGCCTTTGCCACCCATGACTTGATCGGGTTTGCACCAACTTGGCTGCCACATCGTCGCGCCCTCTTGCTGGCCTTGCGCCACCAGCCGCGTGATTTTGTCTAATTGCGGCGGCGAAATAATGGCTCCGATGTCCATTACTTTGTCGAGCGGATCGCCCACGCGCAGGGTTTCCATACGTGCCCGCAATTTGGCAATCATCTTGTCGGCGATGCTTTCTTGCACTAGCAAGCGTGAGCCAGCACAGCACACTTGGCCTTGGTTAAACCAAATCGCATCGACCACGCCTTCAACGGCGCTGTCTAAATCGGCATTGTCAAACACAATAAATGGCGACTTGCCGCCCAATTCGAGTGACAATTTTTTGCCGCTGCCAGCCGTTGCGCTGCGAATGGCGCGCCCGACCTCGGTGCTGCCCGTGAAGGCAATTTTTTGCACCCCAGCATGGTTGACAATTTGTTTGCCGACTTCGCCATCGCCCGTGACAATATTCACCACCCCGGGCGGCAAGCCAACGGCCTGACACACCTCAGCAAATAGCAAGGCTGTCAATGATGTCCATTCGGCGGGTTTTAGCACCACCGTGTTGCCCATTGCCAAGGCCGGGGCTATTTTCCATGCCAACATCAATAATGGGAAATTCCAAGGGATAATTTGCCCGACCACGCCCAGCGGCACATACCCAGGCAATTCTTGCGCCATAACCTGCGCCCAGCCCGCGTGATGATAAAAATGCCGCGCGACCAGCGGAATGTCAATATCGCGGGTTTCGCGGATGGTTTTGCCGTTGTCGAGCGTTTCGAGCACGGCAAACAACCGCGAATGTTTTTGAATATGTCGCGCAATGGCGTATAAATAGCGCGCCCGCACATGACCGGGAGTATTGGCCCATGTTTCAAAAGCCTTGGTTGCCGCCTCAACTGCCGTATTGACCTCGTCACTGTTGGCTTGGGTTAGCTTGGCGATGATGTTGGCATTGGCGGGGTTAACCGCATCAAAAGCGCGTTCGGCCACATGTGGCGTAAATGTGCCATTGATAAAATGCCCAAATTGACGCTGATGCTCGGCCAACCATGCTTGCGCAGGGCTGGCGGCTTCGGGGGCAGGGCCATATTCCATGGTTTTAAAAATCTCTGTTATGCGTGACATATCAGTCTTATTTTAAGTGCAAAGTAGAAAGTGGAAAGTAGAAAGTAAAATAACACCTTCTACTTTCTACTTTTCACTTTCCACTTTGCACTCATCCTCTAATTCGCTCTAGGGTTTGCAGGGTGAGCAACATGTGCAAATCCATACCGGCTTCGCTCAGGTGAAAATCGAGATTGCCTTCGTCGATCAGGCCATTGTTGGGCAAAAGGCGGCTGGCAGCGTAAAAATCAACCAGCGGCACATCATATTCACGCGCCAATTTGCGAATGACATTGTTGATGTAATCGGGTGGTGCGCCGCCTTGCAAGGTTTCGAGGTTATCGGCTTTGGTGAATAACACAGGCAAAACGCTATTTTTTAGCGCCGTGTCGAGCATACGCCGCAAATTGGCCTCGTAGGTTTTCCACACATATTGATCACCCGTGCCCACTTGAATAAACACAATGCTGGCGCGGCCTTGCAAAATTTCGCACTCAAACGGGGTGCGTTGGGTGCCACACAAAGCCCCATCGGCCCACACAGGGTCATTCATGGCGGCGCTGGTAAAGCCGCCATTGGCGGCTACGCTCACCCGCGAAAATGATTTGCCAAAATAATTTTGCGTTGTGCGTAAGGCTGGGATAAATTTATCGATGTTAAATGCGCCATTGCCCACCCGTTGCAAATATACCGGCGGAATCGAATTGCAATCGCCCACCACGCCAAACAGCGACGTGTCTTTGACCGCGCCTTGCGTCATGCCCAACCATATTTGGCGATGCCGCGCCGTGACATTGGGCTGGCCCGCATTTGCCGCTGCAACTACCATGCCCGGTGTTACTGGTTGTGGGGTGGGTGTGCCTTGTTCAATGGGCTGGGCGGGTTGGGTGCTGGCTGTGGCAGGCGTCACTGCGGCAGGCGTGGCTGCGGCTTGGGGCACCTGGGCGGCGGCAGTCGCAGACGGCGCAGTTGGGGCCGGTGCGCGGGTTGCGGTGCTGGCGACTGTAGCGCTGGCGACGCTGCTAACGCTGGTCGCTCGTGCCGTTGCCGTAGCGACCGCCATTTTTGTTGTGCTTACACTTGTTGTAACGCTTACAGTAACGACAACCGTCGCAGTTGGGCTAGGGGCGGTGGTCGGCTCTGCCGTTTGGGTGGCGGTTGGGGCTGGGCTGGGCGTTGCAGTTGGGATTTCGGTAGGTGCGATGGTGGGTATGGCGGTGGGTGGCACTGTTGTTGGAGCCGAGGTTGGCGGTGCGGCGGTAGGCAGTGGGGGCGTGATGGCTGGGCCGCACGCGGCTAAGATTGCCGTGCAGCCCAGCGCAGCCCAACGATAAACATGGGCCAAATACTTACTTCGGTTTCGCATCGGGCCTGATTGTACTGACCTTGAAGATTGGCATGTCAATTGTCCTTTATCGAGCCACGCTGTTAGCATCCGTAAAAAGTTGCTCGCAAAAGCGCAAAAGCGCAAAAGCGCAAAAAAATTTTCTTTGCGCTTTTGCGCTTTTGCGAGCAACTTTCTTCTAACAAAGTAGGGGGCTGGCTGCTAATTGGGGTTATTTAGCGAATTTGGCACATCGTTCAGCCCGATCCTAGCGCAAATTGCGCTTTGGGGGCAGCGATACCAAACCGAGATTGTGCGGGCGATAGAAAAGTCGCCCTTTGCAAGTTGATCATCTTCAAAAGCGATATTGCCCTCGAACATACTGCCAATAGCTGGCTTGCCCTTACCATGTATGTCAGCTTGTATGTATGTATGCTTACCATTTGTGCTGTTTTGGGCAGTTATTTAAAAACGCGATTTGCCATCCAATTAAATTTGTGAATGATCACGCGGCGAATAGAATTCGCGCGCTAGACGAACAAAGCCGCCCTACGGCGGCTAAGACCCAGCCCGCGAAGGCGGGCTTTGTGCGCCTAGCGCGTGGTTTATAACCACTGCGTCAATATCGGTTAATACTTTTTCGCACGTAATAGCGCAGTTACAATTGCGGCTAAAATTGCGCCCCATGTCTACGGCTCAATCATCACGCCCTGATCGCGGGGCCAAAATTTGGAACGGCGTTATTGCCAATTATCGCGAACGCATCGAGATTACGCACGATGTCGCACCGGTGACTTTGCTTGAGGGCAACACCCCGCTGGTGCCAGCGCCGCGTCTTGCGCATTGGATCGCGCAAGAATTTGCGCCAGCCTCGAAAAACGCTGACTTTGAATTATTTATCAAATACGAAGCCGCCAACCCGACCGGCTCGTTTAAAGATCGTGGCATGACGACGGCCATGACACAGGCGGTTGCCGATGGGGCCAAAACCGTCATTTGCGCCAGCACCGGCAATACAGCAGCATCGGCGGCGGCTTATGCGGCACGGGCTGGGCTGAAATGTGTGGTGTTGGTCCCCGATGGCAAAATTGCGGCGGGCAAATTGGCGGGTGCGCTCAGTTATGGGGCGCAGGTCATTTCGATCGATGGCAATTTTGATGATGGCTTGCGCATGGTGCGTGAGGCCACCGAACACGCCCCCATTGCGCTGGTCAATTCGATCAACCCCGCCCGTGTGCAAGGCCAAAAAACCGCCTCGTTTGAAATAATCGATGTGTTGGGCGATGCGCCCGATTGGCTGTGTTTGCCGGTTGGCAACGCTGGCAACATTACCTCATATTGGCTCGGCTTCAAAGAATATTATCGTGATGGCCTTGCTAGCAAATTGCCGCAATTGTTGGGCGCACAGGCGGCGGGGTCGGCCCCGATTGTGTTGGGGCATATTGTCGAAAACCCCGACACCATCGCCACCGCCATTCGCATCGGCAACCCAGCCCGTTGGCACGAGGCCACCGCCGCGCTGGATGAGTCGGATGGGCATATTTGCGCCGTGCCAGACGAGGCCATTTTGCATATGTATCGCAATATCGCCAAAATTGAGGGCATTTTCTGCGAGCCATCATCGGCTACCGGCTTGGCTGGCCTCGCCCGCAGCCTGCGCGAGGGTGTGGTTGATTTGCATGGCAAGCGCGTGGTGTGCGTGCTTACTGGGCACGGCCTCAAAGATCCCGACACCGCCATCAAAGGCATCGCCGCCCCGATTACGATCGAGGCCAATATCGCTGCGTTATTAAAGGTTATTTAGTGAATGAAGGATTAGGGATTGGGGATTGGGGATTAAGGATTTTTGTGATCTCCAATCCCTAATCCCTAATCCTTAATCCTTGGCTTAATTTTTTTTGTGAAAATCTCCGTTCGTATTCCCGCCACTTCGGCCAACCTGGGGCCGGGCTTTGATTGTGTTGGGCTGGCGCTCGATTTGTGGAACGAATTTGAGCTGACTTTTGCCGCGTCTGAAACCACCCGCGACTATAAACATGTCGAGATGTCGGTTGATATTATTGGCGAAGGGGCTGGGCGTTTGCCTCGCACCAAGGCCCATTTGGTGGCACAAGTGATGCTAAAAGAGTTAGAGCATCTGCAATGCCCCGCGCCAACCGCCATGCAGCTGGTGTGCCGCAACAATGTGCCCGCCGGTAGCGGCCTCGGCTCAAGCTCAACCGCCGTGTTGGGTGGGCTGATGTTGGCGAATGGGATTCGGGATTGGGAGGTAAGGATGAAGGATGAAGGATTAGGGATGAAGGATAAAGGATTAGGGATTAGGGATTCTAAAGATCTCCAATCCCCAATCCCCAATCCCCAATCCTTAATCCTCAATCGCGCCATCGAGTTAGAAGGGCATGGCGACAATGTTGCGCCAGCGTATTTGGGGGGCTTGATTGTGGTTTCGCCCACCGCGCCAATGGGCAGTCACGATTACCTCACCCAGCGCATTGCCATTGCACCGCAAAAAGTGGTGGTGTGTGTGCCCGATTTTCATTTTCTCACCAGCACCGCCCGCGCCGCCGTGCCGCAACAATTTAGCCGCAGCGACATGATCTTCAACATCGGGCGGGCCATGTTGGTGATCGAGGCCTTGCGGAACGCCGATTATGCCTTGTTGGGGCGGGCGATGGATGACCGCTTGCATGAGCCGTATCGCCTGCCGCTCATCCCGGGCGCGGTTGCGGCCAAAGCCGCCGCGCTGGCGCAAGGCGCGTCTGCCGTCGCCATGAGCGGGGCCGGGCCCGGGCTGATTGCCTTCACCACCGTCAACCATCACGCCATCGGCGCGGCGTTTGTGGCGGCCTTTGCCGAGGCCAACCTCAAGGCGCGTTATTGGGTGCTCGACACGCTTGAGCATGGGGCGACGGTGGAAATTACGAATTAGGAATTACGAATTACGAATTGGTATTTCGCAGGGTTGAGCCTGTTTTGTAAGATAGTGTTTCTTAAAAGAAAGCCCAGCATCCTGAGCGGAAGGCTGGCTTGATGCTAATGCCCAAGCACAAAACGAATTGCCAGCCTGAAGTCGAAGGGGCGGAAATTCGCGGCGAAAGTCGCCTTCTTCGACTGCGCAGCGCAGTCAAACCATAAGTTCTTGATAAAAACCACGCGCTGCTTCGCTCAGAATGCTTGCATTTTTGCTTTAAGAAACACTGTCTTACAGCCTTGGGCGATGGGTATAAAAAATATCCGCTAAAATAGCCCCTTAGCCATGCCAGCCCCAAATCGCATCGAACTTCGCACCTTTATCGTTGAGCGATTTAAACGCGATGAGTTGGGCATGTTGTGCAGCGATTATTTCCTCGATTTTTACCGCGATTACGACGGCACAGACATTACGCTGACGACGCTGGCTGAGGCTTTGGTCGCGCATTGTGAACGACGTAGCCATTTGGAGCAATTGCGCCATGCCCTACATGCCGCCCGCACCAAACCCTACGAAGCAAGTTTTGGGGCCTTTATCCCTGCCGAGGTGCTAAGCAAACCCCGAAACCCCAAACAGGCGTTCTTGAGTTATGCCCACAAAGATGAAACGCTTGCCCGCACTTTGGCAGCAGAACTTCGTGCCGCTGGCCTAGCGGTGTGGATTGCCGCAGATGGTATTCAGCCGGGCGAGAAATGGGCCGAGGCGATTGATCGTGGATTATCTGAAAGCGGTATTTTTATCGTTTTGCTTACGCCCAATTCAGCAACCTCAAAATGGGTGAAACACGAAATTTATCTAGCGATTCAAGCCCATATGCGCGATGAGATGCAAATATTCCCGCTCAAAATGACGGCTTGCGATGATCGTGCCTTTCCAGCTTCGTTAAGCGCGTTTCAGTTTGTTTCGTTCGAGTCTGACTATGCTCAAGGTCGGCAAACCTTGTTTAAACAACTGGGGGTGCGGCGGGTTGTGCAGTTACACAACGATTTGCAATACGCCATCGCCAGCAGCCTAACAGCGGTGCGCAAAGGCGCGGTCGAAGAACTAGCCGCCTTACTCAATCACCCTGATATAGACCTTGCCGATACCGCCCGCCAAGCCCTAGAACGGCTGTGTGACGACGATAGCCGCGTTGTATCGAATGCGGCTTTAGCAGCGCTGAAGCCAGTAACTTCTGCGCCGCTAATCACCATCTCTGTTGCAACACCGCTTGCTAAAATCAAAGACCGCCACACCCTCACCCTCGCCGAAGGGGTGACGATAGAGCTAGTGCGTGTGCCAGCCGGGGAATTCATCATGGGCAATAATGACCAAGATGATTATGAAAAACCACAACAAGTGGTGAATTTGCCTGAATACTGGATGGGCAAAACACCCGTGACGGTGGCGCAATTTGCGGCATTTGTGGCAGCAGCAAAGCACAAAACGCAAGCCGAAAAGGTTGGCAAGAGTTGGGGATATGATGGCAAGGACTGGGTAGAAATTAAGGGCGCATATTGGGCACAGCCACGTGGCCCTAAAAGTGACGTAAAAAACAAACAGAACCACCCAGTGACTTGTGTGAGTTGGCAAGACACAGTGGCATTTTGTCAGTGGGCAAGTGAAAAGACAAAAATAAATATAATATTACCCAGTGAGGCGGAATGGGAGAAAGCGGCGCGAGGTCAGTACGGACGTAAGTATCCTTGGCTTGGCGATGAGATAACGGATAAGCACTGCAACTATAACATGCATATTGGGGACACGACAGCGGTTGGAAGCTATAGCGATTTTGATAGCCCATATGGTTGCCAAGACATGGCAGGAAATGTGTGGGAGTGGACTCGAAGCGTGTATGCAGATTACAAACAACAAAAACATCATCGCGGATGGGACAAGGATATATCTGATACGGATGCGCGTGTGCTTCGTGGCGGTTCGTTCTACAGCCGCATCGATAACTTCGTGCGTTGCGCTTACCGCAACTACCACGACATTACTTACCACAACCTTCTCATCGGTTTTCGCGTGTGTGTCCCCCATCTTTCCACCCTCTGAACGCTGTTGCTCTGGCCTCTGAAACGCTGGTCTCTGCGCTTACACAAGCCTATGGGGTGGTTCTGCGTGGGGGTGTGGGGGCTTTAATTTGCATGACCAGTGATGTGACTGGGCTGTAAGTTGTTTCGATAACAGAAAAAGCGTAAGCCGTCATCCCGACGCCCTTCGACAAGCTCAGGGTAAACTGCGAGGGATCCCTGAAGACTAGATTTTGCAAAAATGTAGTCAGGCTGGTCGAAGTTTCGACTTGCCATTGTTATATTTGCCCAAATCTTGGCTACAGGGATCCCTCACTTCGTATCGGGATGACACATCAAATATATGTATATATCCAAGTTTCTGAGCAATACATAGACGCTAGCCTGAGGTAGGGCGTCCAGCAAGGGGGAGAAACTTATTGCCTCAATGGGTCATCCCGACACGCAGCGAGGGATCCCTGAAGATTAAACTCGGCAAATACGTTGTCAGGTTAGTTGAGGTTTTGGCCTGCCATTGTTACACTTGTGTCGGTTTCGGCAACAGGGATCCCTCACAGTTTACCCTGAGCCTGACGAAGGGTATGCTCATGAACTTGAATATATTTGAGGTAGCAAGATGCTTTGGAGGTCGAGGCTTTGCGGCAATTTGCCGCGCCGGTTATTCACCCAATTAAAGCCTATGCGATTAACAAAAGCGTCAGCCGTGTTACTAACCGGCTAAGGCCTCGACCTCCGGGACTCGCTGCTGATTGAGAAGTGAGCAAGTTCATTTCGCTTGCCAGATGCCAAGCCAAAGTGCAAACGTCTTTAAATTCGGGATGACGGATGCTACACGCAGCGGGTGACAGAGCGATGGCGCTCCTCACCTTGTCACCCTGCCACCCTGTCACCCCCTCACCCAACGCTCACCCATTCGCCTCCGCCGGCTCAAGCACCCGCGCCCGCGCCAAATTGCGATAAAGCTGGTCGCGCCCACTCAGGTATTGCGGCGGCCAATCGAGACCGGCCTCGCCGGTATAGCCCAATTGCGCCGCTGCGTGCAGCGTCCAATAGGGATCAGCCAGATGTGGGCGGGCGATGGCGCACAAGTCGGCGCGGCCCGCCGCGATGACGGTGTTGACATGATCTGGCTCGAAGATCGCGCCAACCGCCATCGCCGCCATGCCCACCTCATTGCGAATGCGGTCGGCGAATGGGGTTTGATACAAGCGCCCATATACCGGCTTGGCCTCGCGTGTGGTTTGGCCCGATGAGACATCGATGACATCGCAGCCCGCGGCCTTAAACAAACGGGCGATCTCAACCGCATCGTCAACCGTATTGCCGCCGGGCGCCCAATCGTGGGCCGAAATACGCACCGACATGGGTTTATCGGCAGGCCAGACCGCACGCATGGCGGCAAACACCTCTAACGGGTAGCGACAGCGGTTCGCCAAGTTGCCGCCGTATTCATCTTCGCGCCGATTGGTGAGCGGGCAAATGAAGGCCGACAGCAAATAGCCGTGGGCGCAATGCAATTCGAGCCAATCAAAGCCACAATTCACCGCCGTTTGGGTGGCCCGCACAAAATCGGCCTTTACCGCGTCCATATCAGATCGGGTCATGGCGCGTGGCACTTGGTTATTGGGGCCATAGGCCATGGCGCTGGCGCTGATGAGCGGCCAGTTGCCGCTGGGCAATGGCTCATCGGCCTGCTCCCAACCCACTTGCGTGCTGCCTTTTGGCCCGGCGTGACCCAATTGCAGCGCAATTTTGGCGTTGCTGCGGGTATGCACATAATCGACGATGCGTTTCCAAGCGGCTTGGTGTTCGGGCGCATATAGGCCAGCGCACCCGGGCGTAATGCGGGCATCGGGCGAGACACAGGTCATTTCGGTAAATACCAGCGCGGCCCCGCCGTGCGCTCGGCTGCCCAAATGCACCAAATAATAATCATCGGGGGTGCCATTCACGCATGAATATTGCGCCATCGGCGACATGACGACGCGGTTTTTGAGCGTCAGCCCGCGCACCTTGAAGGGGGTAAACATGGGCGGCATGGCTTTGGCTGGCAAGCCGCTTTGGGCCGCGATGTGGGTCTCGATCTGCTTGACATAACCTGCATCGCGCTCGCGCAAATTCTCGTGGCTAATGCGTTGGCTGCGCGTCAGCAGGCTATAGGCAAATTGCTCAACATCGAGCGGGGTGTGCAATTTTACGTTTTCAAACCATTCGGTGCTGTTGCGGGCCGCGTTTTGTATTTTTAGCACATCAATTTGGCGAATGGCTTGGTATTTTTCGAGCGCGAGGTTGAGGCGTTGAGGCGTGCCCTCACCCCAACCCTCTCCCAGAGAGAGAGGGTTGGGGTGAGGGTCAGCGCCAAAGGCCAACTCAATTTGTCGCGCTAGCTCGATGGCATCTTCGAAGGCCAATTTTGTGCCGCTGCCGATGGAGAAATGGGCGGTATGGGCCGCATCACCCATCAACACCACCGGCGCACGCCCATTGTGATGCACCCAATTGTGGCAAATGATGCGTGGGAATTTGATCCACGAGGCCGAGCCGCGCAAATGGGCGGCGTTTGAGATGAGCGGGTTGCCGTCGAGGTAATCGGCAAAAATGCGCTCACAATAGGCAATGCCGTCCTCTTTGCTCATTTTGTCGATCCCGGCTTTTAGCCACACGTCTTCGGGCGTTTCGACAATAAAGGTGCTGGTGTGTTCGTCAAATTTATAGGCGTGAGCCTGAAACCAGCCATGTTCGGTTTCGACAAAGGCGAAGGTGAAGGCCTGAAACAATTTTTTTGTGCCAAGCCACACAAAACGACATTTGCGCGTGTCGATATCGGGCTTAAACACCGCGGCATATTTGTTGCGGATGCGGCTGTTGAGGCCATCGCTGGCAATGATGAGATCGGCATCGTAATCGGTGTCGCTCAACACTTCGGTTTCAAATACCAACTTCACCCCAAGTTGGGCGCAGCGGGCCTGCAAAATATTGAGCAAATGTTTGCGCCCGATGCCACAAAAGCCATGCCCACCTGATCGAACAGTGCGCCCTTTATAGTGAATCTCGATGTCGTCCCAATGGCTAAAGCTTTGTAAGATCTCGTCATGCGTCTCACGGTCAGCCACTTTTAGGTTGTCCATGGTCTTATCGCTAAACACCACGCCCCAGCCAAAGGTGTCGCCCGGCTTGTTACGTTCAATCACGGTAATGTCGTGATTTGGGTTTTGCTTTTTCATCAGCAATGCGAAATAAAGACCGGCGGCGCCACCGCCTAAACAAGTAATACGCATATGTTTACCTCAATAGTGTTGTTAAAAGAATAGGATTACGCCCAATACATTCGCGCAAATTTTTAAATGATGAAGTCCGATTTCACACGCTATGTCCCAAAGCGTAGCTTTGAGGCATAGCGTATGAAATCGGTATTTGAGATCTGAAAGAAACATAGGACTTACGTAAATCAAAAAATTTCACCACAAAGAACACAAAGATCGCAAAGAAAAAGATAAAATTTGCTTAATCTTTGAGGCCTTTGTGTGCTTCGCGGTAAAAAATTAAGTTATGCATAAGTCCTAAAACAAACAAGACAATAATCACCGTCATGAATGATACAGCAATGCGAACGCAATAAACAGACAGGGTATCGTAAAGCGCGTTAAGACACCAATTTTTGGCGCGAAAGCATTAAGAGTGCCAGCAATGACAACAATTGGCAAACCAATTGCACAACCGGCAATAGCCAACGCCCAGCGGCCTCAAAGCCTTGGCCGACTGCCCAAGGCAGCACCATCGCCCCAAAATTCGCCACAATGAATAAGAAACTGGTTAGGGTTGCCACATTTTTTACTTGCCCACCCAAAAAGGTTAGCATGGTTGGGTAAAGTGGCGCGACCCCTAATCCCACCAAGCCAACCCCAAGCCAAATGATGAGGCTGGGGGCCGACAGCAACATAAACAACGAGCCAACCGCGGTGATGACGATGCCAAGCACCAGCAATTGAAATGGGCGGATGCGGGTGGCGAGGGGAATCGAAAGCAAGCGCCCAAACGTAAACCACAACCAAAACGAAGAGGCCAATGTGCCGGCAGTCGAGGTCGCATCCATGCCCATCAACACGCCAAAATTAAAGGTCCAGCCCACCATCAGCAACTCAGCACCGACGGCCAAAAAGGCAAAGACACCCGCCGCCACCCAAAAACGCAATGGGATTTTTTCGGCGGGTTGGGCGGCGGTGGCGGCTGTTGTTGGGCTAATGGGCAAGTGGCTGGGGCTGATGATGCGTGACACCCACAGCAACATGGGCAAAATACACAGCGCTGCCAGCCAAAAAGCCCAATTCACCCCCGCTGTGCGCTGCAATGACTGCGCCACCAATAACGGTGAGAAGATGGAACCGACCCCAAACATCAGATGTAGCCCATTCATATAGGGGCCGACCCGCGCCCCATGTACCCATACGATCAGCGTGTTGGTGCTGACATCGACCAAACATTCGGCGATGCCGAAGGTGAATAAAACGACGATGAGTACCCACAATGAGGTGATGAGTGGCACAACCGCTAACAAGGCCATCATGCCGATAAAGCCGATGACGATGACGATGTGCCCACGCATGCGCCCCAGCAGCGCCCCTGCAATGGCCGAGCCAACCATGCGCCCCAATGCGCCAAATACAAAGATGATGCTGACATTGCTGAGTGAGACGCCGGTATTGGTGGCCAAAGTTGAGATGGATGGGCCAACCAAGGCCCCGGCCAACCCCAGCACAATAAAGGCGATGAAATAGGTGAGGGTTTGGCGCATTTGCAAACGTGCGCTGGGCGCTGTTGGGTTAAGCGCGGCAATAAGTGAAGTCATAAGGGCGGCGATTGTGCCATACTTGCATTTATCTGACCTAAACGCAGCGCTTCTTGCTCTAATTTTAGGTCGCGTTGCAATAAATGTGCGATTGTGGGCTGCATATCGCCAAGCAATTTATGCTGCAACAACCGTGTCAGGCGTTTGATGTCGTTTGGCAACAATGGGCGGGCAAAGGTGACATGTGGCTCAAAAGTCGCGGCATCCATCCACAAAGCTTGGGCCGATGATTGCACTTGTGCCCGAATTTGCGCCAAAATATTAAACCCGCCGTAATCCATATCGGCCCACACAAATAGTGGCGTTTCGGGTGATAGACATTTTAGCAAATGCCGACAGGCAGGTGAAGGGTTGCCAAACAAACAAATAATGCACACGTTTTCGACCTCATTTAGCGGTTGTGTATTTTGAGTATGGCGCACCAATTCATAAAACGAGGTCAGGTTTTCGACACAAATGACGCGGCTGGCATTGGCACGAACGGCGCTTAACTGTGCGGCTTGGGCCGCCGGCACACCCACCGATGGTGTAAACGTTGCCAATGAAGTGACTTGCCCGTTGCTATCAATCAAGTCCCAATTACCAAACATAAATAAATGGTTGGGGTTGGCGACAATATTCAATTCGCACAGCACCTCTTCGCGGGTAAAGCCGCGCCAATTGACATTGCCCCGTTTTGCCAAAGTAACGATCTTGGGTGAAATTTGCTCGAAGCGTTTGCTATCGTTGAACACCCGCACACTAAAAACCCGCTGGGGTGTTTCTTCGTGAATGTTGCCAATTGCGTCTAAGGCTGTAATGAGATTATCGTTGAGCGCGGGGTCATCAAGGTTAAATGGGGCTGGCGATAACCCATCGCGCAGTTGCCGAATGATGTAAGTGAGTGCCCGAACGCGCCAGTCATTCATATCTGGGGTGTGGGTGTGAATGCGTGACCGCTCGGCCAGTAGGCGTTCGAGCACAAGTTTGCGTTTGCTGGCAATCGAGGTGCGTGTAATGAGGGCATAGGCTTGTGCCACATTGGTTGGCTCTAGGGTTACGGTTGCCAGCAAATGTCCGCGTTCGCCGCGCAGCCAATCGAGCCGCACGATATTGGCACGTTCAAGTTGTTGTAATTGGGTGTTGGCGCTTTGGCGTGGGGTCGGGTCGGTTTGGCTAAAGTAGTCGGGGGTTAAGTTGGCATCGAGCTTAACCCGAATGACTTGGGTTTTGGTGTTACCCGTCGGTGTGTTTGCAAGTCGGGCCGGTTCTCGTCGTTCATAGGTGTCGAGCAATGCGTTGAGAATTGAAGTTACATCAGGGGTTGGCGTGAAGTTCATTGCCATAGCGATACCATCACATCTTTAGGGGCTATTCTGTATTATTCAGACCAAAACTGCAAAGTAAGCTTATTTGCGTGACGATTTACGTTTTCTAAATAAATCTTGGCTTGCATTGTTTTTAACTGAACTGTATACTTTTGCTTTTATTTCGCTCACATAGTCATCGTCATCATCCTCATCGTAATCATTCACATCGACGAATGTAGCACTATCGGAAATAAGGTTATAAATGGCATAGTAAGTAGCAAAAACAGATATGCACCCGATTAAAATGGCTTGCCCCCAATCGATTGGAAAAATCAAACGTAATAAAAAGCCAAACCCTACGCCCAACCCAATAAATATAACATTTAATGCAAGCCATCCCAACAAAAGCAATATTTTAAGTGACATTTTTAATTATCCTCCAGTTTTTTAATCATTTCAGCGCGGTCCATCTCGATTACAAATGAACGATTGTCTTTTTTAACGACGGTGCGCACACTGTCAACATGGCGCAATAACGCCCCGCTTTTATCGGGCGGGGTGGCGAGTAATACTTGCAAACCGATATCACGCATAAATTGCAGGGCGCTGGCGGTGCGGGCGGTGTCCATTTTACTAAATGCCTCATCAAACATGGCAATGCGAATGGTATCACCGCCCCGCGCCTGATTAAGCCGATAAGCTTGGGCAAATGAGGCCGCCATTGCCACATAAAACGGGGTGGTGGTTTCGCCGCCGCTTTTCTTGGCATTAATTTTGCTCAACAAAGCGCGGTCGCCATTTGGATAATGAATACGGATGTCGTATTCGAGATAGTTGCGGTAATCTTGCAATGCGCGTAGTTCGGTGTTTGCTTCATCATTGCGGGTGAGTTGCTCAAACAATAAATCCCATGCCTGTTGATGTTTTTGCCGAAACCCGGTTTCAAATAATGAATCGCCCAACACCAATTCGCTATCCATCAGCATTTCATAAATGGGTTTGAGTGCGACTGCCGTATGCGCCACAAATTCAAAGCGTTCACCGCCAAAGCGCAAATCTTTGAGCGTGTCATTCAAATGACCCAATTGTTGCCGCGCATCTTGAATTTGTTCGGCCAAGCGGTGAATAAAATTTTCGACCAATTCTTGCTCGGCCAAACCGCGTTGTTTGGCAATTTGCGCCTCGTAGGCCGGCAATTCGCTTTGCACAAAACGTTCGCGTTCGGTGGCATAGCGGGCAGCATCTTCGTCATTGTCGCCGCCAAAATCATAGCGCAAGGTATAGGTTTGTTTGGCCTCACGCAATTTGTCGCGGCTGCGCATCTCGGCGCTCTGGTGTTCGGTTTCGTAGCGGGTGCTATTTTCTAAAATCTTTTCAAGCGGCTGACGATCACAGCGACGCTCATATTCTTCATGCACGGCTTCGTGCATGTCGGTGGCGGTTTCTTTCGATAAATACTCAAGCGTGTTTTGTTGGGCGCTTTCAACCGCATGTTCTAACGCAACGATGCGTTCGTCTGCCAATGTGCTGGCTTGGGTTTTCAATTGCCCAATTTGCATCAACACCTCGTCCGATTGGGTTTTAACCTGATCATAAGCGCGTTGACAATGTTGCACTTCGCTGCGCAACTCACCCAAATTGCGCACATCCAGCTTTTTTAGTTCGGCAGTCAGTTGCTCAAATTGGCTTATCAGCGCCGGTAATCGTTCAACCAAACCCATATCACGTTCAATATCGATCCAGTTACGCACGCGGTCACGGGTAAGTCCCAACTGCTCGCGAACAAGGTTGATTCGGGTTTGCAAGGTCGCCAACTCATTGGCGATTTCTTGCAAACGGGTTTCGCGTTGTTCGATTTGGCGTGGCAGGGCACGCTCGCCAATAAACCAGCGTTTATAAACCCTTGGGTTAGGGTGACTGGTGCTAAAGTTGCGCCGCACAAAACATTCACGGGTAACGGCGGTGCGATGTGGGCGCAGCGCATCGAGTGTGTCGCACTTAACATAACCACCTAAGATTAAATCGACAAAAGCGCGGGCCGCGGGGTGGGTGGTGGTAATTTCATCTGCGAGCGCGGTTTGGTTGGCCCCGTTATTGCGGGCGCTGTGGGCCTGCACAATTTTTTCGGCATCTAATACCCCGGCCCCGTGCAAATGTTGCTCGTGGCGGAGCTTGCGATACACATGCATAGCGGCGCTGTAGTGTTTGGGTGGCACAAGCAACGTAAAGCGCGATTGCCCCAATACGCCCTCAATCGCATCTTGCCAGCCTTCGTCGGGCACATTGAGCACACTGCATAAAAACAGCACATCGTCGGCCTCCAAACCCAATTCGGCCCGCAATAGCCGCCGCAGCCGTGCCGCTTCGGGGGCTTCGGTCTCGAAGCTGGTTTCGCGGTCGCCAGTTTTGAGTTGGCGAATTTCATTGCTCAAACGGGTGGCTTCATCGCGTAGCAAACGCGCTTGTTCGTTCAAAAGGGCCTCATCGCGGGCAAAATCGTTGCCAAGTTGTTGTAAAAATGGGATGAGGGTTTGAATATGCTGAACTTTGGCTTGAATATTTTGAATTGGGGTTTCGGGGTGCAGCGTTAAGAATGGAATGAAGGTTTGAGCCTGTTGTGGCACTTGGGATTTTAGCCGCAGCAAATTAGCATGTTCAGTTTGCAATGCGCCGTTTAGGCGGGTTTCAACTTGGCGCAATTGGCTTAATTCGGCATTTGCAAGGCCAATTTTGTCGCGCAGTTCTTTTTCTCGAATGGCGGTCAGGTCAGATTGCAACGCTACTTTGGCATCGAGCAAGCCATTTTCGGCACGCTTAAGTTGTTCGCTGATATCATCGCGGCGCAGTTCGGCACGCGATAAATTTAATTTGGTTTCTTCGAGTGCTACACGACAGCGTTTTAGCTCAGTGGCGTGGGCTTCGGCCTCGACCCGACGACGCACAAAACCATTGGTGATGCGGCGGCGGCGGTTGGCAAGCCGTTCTTCGTCTAAATTGGCAATCTCGGTCAGGGCGGCAATACGCTCGCGCACATCGGCAGCCAACCCTTCAAAATGCCGCAGTGTATCGAGTTGGGCTTGCAGGGTTTTGACATCGACCAAATGTTCATCGAGCAAAAATGAATGCAC
>CAMDWA010000046.1 GCA_945877855.1 Thermoflexus hugenholtzii JAD2
CCCAACCTTGATACAATCTGCACCCATTATGAATCTTAAAATTGCACTTTTGCCCGGTGATTTTATCGGGAATGAGGTTGTTGCTGCCACCGTTGAGGTGTTGAACGCAGTTGCCGCCCAATATGGTCACACGATCGATTTTAGCAGCGGTTTGGTGGGACAAACTGCCATTGACCAAACAGGCGAAGCTTTGCCCGAAGCGACTTTAAATGCTGCCAAGGCTGCCGATGCCATTTTGTTTGGCGCTGTTGGTGGCGCGACCCAAGATACCAAGTCGAATGTGCGCCCTGAACAAGCCATTCTTGGCTTGCGCAAGACATTTGATCTGTTTGCCAACCTGCGTCCGGTGAAGGTCTATGAGGCGCTAATTGAGTCATCGACCCTTAAACCTGAAATTTTGCGCGGCACCGATATGATTATTTTGCGCGAATTAACCAGCGGGGCCTATTTTGGCAAACCCCAAGGCCGTGACGGGGCCGTTGGTAGCCGCACCGCCGTTGATACCACTTTTTATACCGAGCAAGAAGTGGCACGCCTGATGGTGATGGCGTTTGAATTGGCGCGGGGCCGCAAGAAGAAAGTGGCGCAGGCCGACAAAGCCAATGTGATGGCGACCGGGCGATTGTGGCGCGAAGTGGCGCACGAAGTGGCTGCCGAATACCCAGACGTGGCCTACGAAGATGTGTTGGCCGATGCCTGTGCCATGCATCTGATTCGCAATCCGCGTCAATATGACATTATTGCCACCGAGAACTTGTTTGGCGATATTTTGAGCGACGAAGCCGCGATGTTGGCTGGTTCGATGGGCATGTTGCCAAGCGCTTCGCTCGGTCAAAATACCAATCGACATGGTTTCCGCTTCGGCTTGTATGAACCCATTCACGGCAGCGCCCCTGATATTGCTGGCAAAGGCGTGGCCAACCCACTCGCTACGATTTTAAGTGCGGCCTTGATGATGCGTTGGTCATTTGGTTTGACCAAAGAGGCTGACGCGATGGAAGCCGCGGTTGACAAAGTGTTAACGGATGGCTATCGCTGCGGCGATATTGCACCTAAGGGCGGCGGTGATCATAGTAATATTAAGATTGTTGGCACCAAAGAGATGACCGACGCGGTTATTGCGCGGCTTTAATTGTAAGCGTTAAGTTGAAAGTGCCAAGTGCTATGCGGTTTGCCTCAATATTTAGCACTTTCAACTTAGCACTTAGCACTTTTTTTATGATAAAACCCATCAGTTTATTTACGATAACCTGTATTTTATTGATGGGTTGTGCGGCCCAACAACCCACTGTAACGCCTTTAGCGGCGGCGCTGACACCAACACCAACCCCGACCACGCCACGTTGCCCCCAAGCCACGCCCGAAATCTTTCGCGTCGAGCCATTACAGTCGCCGACCCAAGCCCTAGAGCAAGTGGTGCAGGTGCGAATTGGTTTGGGTGAACAGGTGACGGTTGAGACGGTCACTGGCATATTTACAGCGACTGGTAGCTTTAACGCATTTTCGCGGCCCGCGCAAGTTACCATCACCCTACAACCTGATACTGTGCATAAATTGAAGGTGACGGCTAAGGTGAGTGAAGTAAACCAAGGCGGTTGCAAATATGGCGGCTATACCCTTAGCACTGAACGCGATCAAAATGGGTTGCCTTTGGTGATTGAGCAACGATCAGTAGCCACCGTGCCGCTTAATTTGCTGGCGACTGCATCGCCGACCGTATTAACCCCGACGATTGCCGCGGTATTAATGCCAACGGTTGCGCCATCAAGCGCAATTACAGTGACACCACAAGTTACCCCAACATCAACCATCGCTGTGCCGACGCGGGTTGCCGCCACTGTGCCAATTTCGGCTACGTCTGCGCCCATTGTTGCAGCTAGCGCTACGTCAACGCCGCGCCCGACCTCATTGCCACCAGTGGCTTGTGTAAAAGTGGCTTACAATGATTTAATTGCGTCACCGGCCCGCCCAGCGGCACTCGCTAGCCTGCCCGAGCGAGCCTGTGTGATGGTGATCTATAAGGATGGCGAAGAAACACGCCATACATGGTATCCAGTTGGGGCGCGTTTGCGTTTGGGTTATGTGATGTATGTGCGCTTGCCGACAAACCAAGTGACGATTTTTACCAAAGACAAGGTGCATATGGCGCGTGAATTTGTAAAGGGGCGCAAAGCTGAAGATTTGCCGCTGAAACGCGAAGGAAATCGCTTGTTATTAAATGCCAGCGGCACGGCCATTTTTGCTGATTTAGGTGGTGGTGAGCATCAGGCATTGGTAGATGTGTTGGTGCGGCAATAAGAGCGTAAAACAGTGAGAGATAGTGAAATCGGCATTCTCTTTATTTCACTTGCCATACTTTTAGGTTGTCCATACAAATAAGTGAGGAGGGCGTTTTTGCATCTGTGCCCCCGCCGATGCCAAAGCGACCGGCTGGCAGATCACCTATATCTTTTGTGCCGAGTAATACTCCATTAACATAAATTGTAAATTTGTTTTCTTGTCGCCCAATTGCTAAATAATTTGAGCCTTTTGGGTTAATATAGTTAGTGGCCGTTGCCTTGATTAGATCATCGCCCCACTCCCCATCGTCCAAAAATTCAACACGATAGTCTTGGGTGGCAGGAACAATGCTAAACCAAATAAGGTTATCAGAGTCAACGCCATAACCAATCCCACAACTCGCTCCTTTTTCATCGGGCAAACATTGAACTTGGGCAAAGAAATTATTTGATTTGAGCGGTTCATACCATTCCCAGCCCAAATAATCCGCTTTATTAATGCGCAAACAATAAATACCTTCATTGGGCGGTGTGTAGGTCACATTTGCCGATGATTTTGCTAGCCCCCACTTATTCCGATTATCGCTAAACGAGTCTTCAAAAATAACTTTGGCGCTGTTGGGCAAACGCGCTGGCTCTTGTACAGTCCATGTACTTTCGCCGGTCAGGTTGACCGAATAAAGTGTTTCGATGTTGTCTTTATTATTACGCACTGTAATGTCATAAATACCCGGTTTAATATTAGTCAGCATAAATGATTTGCCATTTGCAACTGAAGAGGCGAGGACATTGTTTCCCCAATTTTTATCATTTGGGGCCGCAAACAACATTGTGTCAATGGTATACCCACTCTGATTAACCAAGTTAATGCTTGCAACTTTTGCCGCAGTGGTTGTGGGTTTGGTTGGCGCAGTTGTGGCTACAGCAGCCGGTGCGGGGGTTGGCGCATTTGGTTTTGTGCTAGCAACCAAGGCGCGTCCATTTAATTGACCTTCAAAGGTTTCTTTGGTTGAAAACCGAAAAACTTTTAGGCCAAGCGTATCTTCGCGATTATGGCTGCGCAAAATATTGCAATATGCCTTCAACGTGCCATCTTTACCCATATCGATTCCTTCGATACTCATAATGACATCACCGCTTTGCAAACCAGCTTTGTCGGCGGGCGACCCAGGCTCTATACTAGCGATCCATATACCCGAAACATCTTTCTCTTTAAATGCTTCGCCATTAATGCCTACAGCCTCAAAGGGCTTACCCGACTGTAGTTTTTTTACAATATTGATTGCTAGGTCACGGGGAATAGCAAAAAATTGACGAGTTTTATCATTTCCAGCATAGTTAACACCCAATACCTTGCCATTCGTTGCGATTAGTGGACCGCCAGAATTGCCTGGGTTAATATTGGCATCATGCTCAATCACCGTTTCTACAGATGCCCAAGATGAATCACCTTTGCTATTGGCTTTTGAGATAATCCCTTTTGTTAAAGTATATTCTGGGTCATTCAGCGGGAAACCGGCTGCATATACTTCGGTTCCAACCTCTGCTTTGCCGCTTTCCCATTCTAAATAAGGCAAGTTATCGCCATTCACCTTTAACACAGCCAAATCTGAACACTCTGAGCTAGCCACCAATTTTGCTGGCAGGCTGTTGCTATCACCGCCGATAAATACTTTTAACGCGGCGGCCCCAACTGCGACATGGTTGTTGGTGACAATATAACCATCGGGGCTGATAAGAAAGCCAGATCCACCCCAAGTGCTAGATCGTTTTTGACTTTCGCCAAATGCCATATACGACCCTGTGCTTTCGATACGCACCACTGCTTTTTTTGCATCTTTAAAATTTGTAATCGTGTTATTCGCGGCCTTGGTTGCTGTTATTTGGGGAGTTGCTTGGGGGGCTGCCGTAGATGGCGCTGAGGTCGCTGCCGATTTTGGCGCATCCGTCGCTTTTGGGGAATTGCCACTACCGCATGCTGATAGCATCAAGCTTGCAGTGAGGATTGCAGGAACAAATGCTTTATAGTTGATTGGGGTGGGTTTGTATCGCATAAATCTCCTATTTGTTATGGCTAGCTAGACAAGTCTTTTCAGAAATTTTTGCCGATTGCACAATGTTGCTTATCAAGCGAAGAAGACGATCTGGCCCCTTTGCACGGGATATTCGCAATCAGCACATCATATTTGGGGAAAAGATTTATCTCGATTGCTATATTGTATAACGAACAGCAAGATATTAAATTAGGACTTATGTCCCAATATGTTCACCATCTCGCCTGTGAATTCAGTCACGGGCAGGCAATTGCAAATTGGCGAAGGCATTGTAAATTAGAATTACTGACCTATCATACAGCACTAAAGGACATTTGATATTGTGCGTATAATATTATTTATAGGTTGTTGATTGGCTATACCTTACCCAGTAACTTAGCCTAACCCATATTTGAAGGAGACAGAAAAAATGAGCATTTCCCCATCCAATAAAATTTCACGCCGAAAATTTCTAGGAATTGGCGCCGCTGCTGCTGGCAGTGCGGCATTAGCGGCATGTGCTAGCCCTGCTGCCCCAACCGCTGCCCCAAAACCTGCTGAACCTGCGAAACCCGCCGCCCCAGCTGCTAGTTCTGGTGGTGTAAGTGGCGCATTTACAGTTTGGCAAGGCGCGCCCGAATTGCCGCTCGATATTAAGTATTATGATGAATTCTTCTCGACATTTGAGAAGAGCTATCCAAGTATTAAGATGACCAAAGAGTATATTGGTTATGGTGATATGTTGGATAAAACACGTGTGGCTGTGCGTGGTGGTGGTGGCCCAAATGTGGCAATGATGCCCATTTTGTGGGGGGTTGAATTTGCCGCAAACAAATTCTTGCGCCCACTTAAGCCCCAAGATTTAGGCTATACCAATGACACATTCTGGCCCAAAGCATTGAATAGCTGCAAATGGGAAGGTGAGACTTATGGCGTGCCCACGAACAACGAGTGCATGGCCATGATCATCAATAAGGAACTTTTCTCAAAGGTTAAGGCTGACCCCGAAAAAGGGCCTGCAACTTGGCAAGAAGTGGTTGAAATCTCAAAGAAGATGAAGATGGATCTTGGGATTAGCGGATTGGGCATGGTGGCGCGTTTGAATCACGGCAATACGCCTTTTCGCTTTATGCCATTGGTATGGGCACAAGGCGGCGGCGCATTAGACGAAGCCGATGATAACCCGACCATGAAGAATATTCGCATCAATAGCCCCGAAACCCGCAGCGCCTTAGAGATGTATCGCAAGATGTATGTGGATGATAAATCGGTGCCACAAGGTGCGTTAGACAATACCCAAGGTGAAAACCAAGAGCTATTCATCAACGAAAAAATCGCTATGATGATTAGCCATCCAACTGAATATGCTGCAATTGTTGCCAAAAACCCAGCCATTGCCGCAAAGATGAATTATGTATTGATCCCAATGGGGGCCAAGCGCCGCGCCGCGGTGTATGGTGGTAGCAACATTCATATTTTCAAGAACACGCCCGATGCCGCAATGCCCGCCGTGCTTGAATATATTAAGACCCGCACCAACCCAGAATGGAGCAACAAACTGAACTGGCTGAGCAGCAACCCCGGCAACCGCGAAGGCTTTAAGCACCCCTTGTTTGAACAACGCAAGGCTGAAATCAAATTCTTGAATGTGACGACTGAGATGTTAAATCATGGTGTTCCATTCCCTGTCATTCCTGAGGCCACTGACATCATGAACTTGATTGTGCCAACCATGATTCACAATGCCCTGACCGGCAAGATGACGGTTGAAGCCGCCACCGACGACGCACACAAGAAGATCACTGAACTTTTTGCACGACGCAAATAATAGTAGCAAGCGACTAATGCTAAGTGCTAAGTAGCTATCCTACTTAGCACTTAGCATTTAGCACTTTTTACTCAGCACCTAGCACTCAGCACTTTATTAATGCTAAAGCAAATCTGGAAGCACCGTTGGGATTATCCGTATCTGTTACCCGCGCTTGGCGTGATGGGGTTACTGATCGTTTACCCATTTTTTTATACCATTTTTCTTAGTTTTTACGATACACCTTCATCACGCCCCGAAATCTTTTTTATTGGGTTAGACAATTATCGTGAATTATTTAACGATACGACATTTCAATTGGTCGTTAAAAATACGATTGTATGGTCGATATTTGGCACCCTTTGCCCATTTATTGTTGGTTTCTTAGCTGCATTATTGGTCAATCAAAAATTACGTGGGCTTAATTTTGCACGCGGGCTAATGATTGTGCCTTATGCGATGGGGTTTGTGCCAGCCTCACATGCGTGGCGCTGGATTTTACATGGCGATTTTGGTGTGATTACCGGTACATTGCAATCACTCGGCCTCATCAAAGACTCGATTCCATTTTTACAACAAGCCTCGCTCATCATGCCTTCGCTCATCATGATCAACACATGGAAAAGTTTCCCCTTCGTTATGATCATGTTGTATGCAGGTTTGCAAACCATCCCAGAGGCCTTGTATAAGGCCGCCCGTATCGATGGGGCAAGCTCGTGGAGCCAATTTTGGGAGATCACCATTCCGCAACTGTCGAATGTGTTGATGGTGACGACCATGTTGCTATTTATCGGCAACATGAACCAATTTACCCTGATCGAGATTATGACTGGTGGTGGCCCAGCCTCATTGTCTGAAATCATCGTCACGTGGATTTATCATGCGTCATTTCAGACCTTGCGCTTTGGTCTAGCATCGGCAGCGAGCGTGTTGTTATTTTTAGTGTTAATTGTGTTTAGCATTTTTTATGTTCGCGCACTCACCCGCAGTGCCGTACAAGGCGGGTAATCCATGACTCGAAAACAACGCAAAGCCCTCCATGCCACCGTCGTTTATGCGCTTATTATTCTCTTGTGTTTATTTGCGCTCATGCCATTACTGTGGATGGCATCTACATCGTTTAAAACGTCAAGCGAACAATTTGTGTCGCCCCCGCGTTGGATCCCGCAAAACCCAACACTTGAGCATTACGCAAAAATCTTCTTCCCGACGCGCATTTCATCAGGTTCATTCCAAATATACTTTTTTAACAGCCTCTTTATCTCGTTTATGACGACGATTTTGGCGTTAATTGTGGCGTTACCTGCGTCTTATGCATTTAGCCGTTTTTCATTTCCGGGCAAAGATGCAGCGTATTTTGCCGTATTGGGGCGCAATATGTTCCCGCTCATCGTATTTCTCATCCCATTATTTAGCCTTATGCGTATTTTGGGTTGGATTAATACCTATACCGGGTTGATTGTGGCCTATATGACCTTTACTTTGCCTTTGGCAATTTGGCTGCTCAAAGGTTTTTTTGATGGCATCCCTACCGAATTGGAGAAGGCGGGCCGCATTGATGGCTGCACCCGTTTTGGCGCATTTATGCGTTTGATTGTGCCATTAACAGCCAGTGGTATGACCGCCGCTGGTGTCAACACCTTTATCCAAGCATGGAACGAGTATGGTTTTGCACGCCAATTAACCGAAAGTGCCTCAATGCGCACCATTCCAGTTGGCTTAGCCTACTTTTTCACCGAAAATACCTCGGACTGGGGTGGGCTAATGGCTTCGGCATTTTTATTTAGCGTGCCGGTAGTCATTTTATTTATGATCATTCAACGTTTCTTTATTGCAGCGCTCACACAAGGGGCGGTTAAACAATAATGGAGTAAAAAGTGGAAAGTAAAAAATAAAAAGTGAAAAGCAATATAATTATTTTCACTTTTTACTTTCCACTTTCCACTTTTTACTTTGCACTTTTATCAATGGCAGAAGTCTCACTCAAAAACATAGTTAAACTTTATGGCGATGTACGTGCGGTTGACGGCGTGTCGCTTGATATTCACGACAAAGAATTTGTAACCTTGGTTGGGCCATCGGGCTGCGGCAAAACAACCACCCTGCATATGATTGCTGGGCTAATCGAACTTGATGGCGGCGATATTTTGATTGGCAAAAACAATGTCAGCGAGCTTGACCCTAAAGACCGCGATATTGCAATGGTGTTTCAAAATTATGCGCTTTACCCGCACAAAAGTGTGCGCGATAATTTGATGTTTCCCTTGCGTATGCGCAAGATCGATAAAACGACTGCCGAGCAACGGGTCAATCGCGCCTCAAAAATTCTCAGCATCGAACAATTGCTCGACCGCAAACCCAAACAACTGTCGGGTGGGCAGCAACAGCGCGTGGCGTTAGGCCGCGCTATTGTGCGCGATCCAGCAGTTTTTTTGATGGACGAACCGCTTTCGAACCTTGATGCTAAATTGCGGGTGCAAATGCGCACCGAGATCAAACACTTGCAACAAGAGTTGCAAGCCACGATGATTTACGTCACGCACGATCAGATCGAGGCCATGACGATGAGTGACCGTATTGCGGTGATGGACAAGGGCAAGGTGCAACAATTTGGCTCGCCCGATGAATTATTTAATCGCCCCAATAATGTATTTGTGGCTGGTTTTATTGGCAACCCGCCTATGAACTTGATACCGGCGCAGATTGTGAGTGAAGGCGGTAGCAAAAAATTGCGCATGGGCCAAATTACCTATGCACCTCAAACAGGGCGTGTGCATGATTTGATGAATAAAGCCGCGGGTGAGAAAGTGATTGTCGGGTTACGCAACACCGCCATTCAAATGGTTGCGCCCGGCACAGCCGGGAGCATTTTGACCGAGGTTTATACGGTTGAGCCGACAGGCGATGTGACGTATGTTCAAACCAACATCGGCGACAAAATGTGCACCATTAGCAGCCCCGATGTCGCCTATCGTGGGCGTTTGGGCGACCCATTAAGCCTGCGTATTGATGAAAACCGCCTCTATTTATTTGATGACCTGAGTGGTAAGGCAATTTTGTAAATGAAATGGCGCTTGTAAATCGTCTGTCTGTGGGATATCGGTAAACCAAGCGCCATCTCTTAAAACCATTAATGCAGGAAAATGGCATGTTTTGAGCCATGCCCAACCCTCGTTTTTGCCAAGCACAAAGGCCGTTTTGGTTGCAATTTCTGCCGTAACAGTGTTATCGGCAATTACCGTTACACTCAGCAATTCATTTTGGCTGGGTTGCTGGGTGCGTGGGTCAATGAGATGATGCTGCATTTGACCATTGAAATACCACCAGCGCCGACTAATGCCCGAAGTTGCGACCGCTTGTTGCTGAAGGTTAAATTGAATTAAAGATTTCCCCGCTTCAAATGGACTTTCGAGGTCAATTTGCCAGCCTGAATTAGGTGACGTAAAATCATAGGTTGTGCTGGCCCGTATGTCACCGCCTGCATTCACGCAACATTCGCCATATTGCGTCAAATTCTCAAATACACGGTCGACTGCCCAGCCTTTGGCGATGCCACCCAGATCGAGCAGGGCATGATTTAGCAACGTAATTTGGTGGGTTTCGACATCTAATTGAATGTGGTCAGGCGTGTGTAACCTGTTGTTTAGTGGTTTTAGTTGAGGTGATTTTGGGGCGTGGCGAATATTGCCGGTGCCAATATCATCAAATGTGCAGCTATAACCAGCATGATTAATGGCTTGACCTAATAATGGGTTAAATAAGCCATCTGTATTTTTGTAAGCCTCAATTGCATATTGCACTACTTCAAACAACATAGGCGAAACAATCATTTGCCGTTTGCGATTGAGTTGCGCTAGCTCACTGTCGGAGCGAAAGCGACTCAATTTATAGTCAACCTGCAAAAAAAATAACGCGGCTTGATGTAGTAGTTTTTGGGCATCGTGGTCAGTTGTAAGTATTAAATCTAGCACGATGTCGGTATTCATGGCGCGGGTGGTATGGCGATGTGTGCTATTCATGGTGTTGCAGTTTCTGGTTTAATTTTTGCCGAGGTGGTATGTGAAGCTTTGCCGATGCTCAATAAAATTCGGTAAAACAAGAGCAGCAGCACAGTGCCAGTGCTTGCCCAATACATCCCACGTATCCACCCTAATTTTGTATCGCTGCCGCTGTAAATGCCATGTATCGTGACCAACACAAACGTAATAAAGCTAGCATAATGAATGATGCGCCATGCCCGTTGCCCGATTTTTTTCTTAATGTAAAAACTGGCAGTTAGCAAAAGCGTCATATAAAACCCAATTTGCCCCAACCCCACCCATTCAGGGCGATAGCTAGACATAAATGGCACGATGATGGTTAGAAGTGAAAAGTGGATATAGTGATCGAGGATTAACACAAGCGCGTGGGTGGCAGTGAAGAGGATGCCTAACCATGATGCAAATTCGTGAATGGCAAACATGACCGGTGGTGGGGCCATGCCGGTGGCGCTACGGGTGCTGAGGGTAAGCCCATAGATCATGGTGGCTGAAAGTAGTAAATAAGTTGCAATGCCTGTGCCACGTGAGATAAACCATGCCAACGAACCCGCTTTGTCACCCAATTGGCCGAGCGTATACATGACTAGTCCGACTAAAATCAGCGTGGTAAGGCCAAAAGCGCCGGTTAATCCCCACGACATATCCGTGATTAATAGAGGTGGGGGCGCAGTGCTAGCGGGTGTAGTTGCATTTTTTTTGATGTTTTCGAGTAAGGTTTTATTAGCTTGCATGGTTATTGTCTCTAAATTAAAATGATCTGTCAAATTACGATGGCTTTGTAATCACCTTGGGTGGTTTTGGTGCGGGTTGGGGGCGTGGTGCTGGGGCTGGTGGTGGTTGCACTTGTGGCTGCGGTTGAGGTTGCACCTGTGGCTGTGGCTGCGGCTGCGTTTGAGGTTGCGTCTGTGGTTGAGGTTGCACCTGTGGCTGTGGCTGCGGTTGTGCCTGCGGTTGCGGTTGAGCTTGTAGCTGTGGCTGCGCTTGAGGTTGCGCCTGTGGCTTGGCCTGAATTTGCATTTGTGGCGGTGTTTGCACGTGTGCTTGCGGCAAAATGGTGGGCCGAACAATCGCTTGTGGTAAATCGGGAATCGGACGTAATAGCGGCATTGTGGGCAGTGGGCGAATTGTCGTGACCAATTTTGCCACTGTGGGTGTGGCGACTTGAACTGGCTGGACGATGATTGTTGTGGTCGGCGTTGTCGCTTGGGTAACTTTGGGTCCTTCGCTAGGTAAAGGCATTGGGGTTTTTACGACCGGGGTAATGATTTCGATCGGAGGTGACGCTGTTGTCACATCAGTTTCATCTGTTTCCTGGGTTTCAATCGTTTGGGCGGCTTGTTTGGCGCTTGTGTCTTGCATGAGCAGCAACACAAGCAATAAGGTTGTTGCCAAGCTGCCCAAACTGGTCATTAATTTCATGCCTGCAATGGTGATTTGATGTCGCATTTTTTTTTGATTGTTTATTTATTGGAGCAACAATGTCATTATGATCATTAAGTTGATTTTCGGTCTCAAGCTCAGGGCTTTTTCACTTTCTTTTCACTTTCCTTGTGTTCACTCTTCTTTTCATCTTTGCGCTCGTCATGCTTCTCATCTTTGTGCTCGCTTTCTTTTACTGCGTTGATTTTGGTCTCGGGACGTGGCGCGGGCTGTGCAACTTGAGCTACTGGCGCAAGGGGGGCTGGCTGAGCAATTTGCGCGGTGGGCTGACTGGTGGCAGGTTGTATAAAGACAGGTTGGGCCACTTGTGCTGGCTGTTGCATTGAGGGTGCTTGTTCAATTCGAACGATTGGCAATGCCGCTTCAACTGGTTGTGCTTTTAACAGTTGCGTGTTTGCAACCTGTAGTTTTTCGTAAGCCACCTGTAACTTTTCCTGATAAGCGGTTTCACGCTGTTGAATGACTGCATAGGCTTCTTTTAATTTAGCCTGATATAACGCCTCACGCTCATCTAAAATACGATTTGCCGCTTGAATTTGTGAATTAAGCAGCGCTATCTTGGCTGGATTTTGCACAATGGCGGGCATTGCCGTTGGCGTTGCTGCTGGTTGTATTGGCTGAATGGTTGGCGCCACTGTATTTGATGGTGTTTCGATCGTCGCATTGGCGATCGCAGCAACAGTGGGCTTGGCGGCTTGCTTATTTGCTTGGTCAACATTTATATTGGCACGGGTGAGCATTAACCCCGAAATTCCGGAAATAGCGACGGTCAAGCCACCGGCGATCATGAATGCTAATTGTCTGTTCATTTTTTTATTCTCCTAAATTGTGAATTTTGGTTACTGATACTTCATTGAGCATAAATTGAGTTGTTATGGATAGGTTATGAAAATAAAGATTCTTTTCATAGCGTTTTCCTAAAAAGCAACGCGGGGCCGATCAGATGATCGGCCCCGCGTTGCTTTGGTTAAGTAAAAAGTTGTTGTTAATTCCACAATTCAATAATAGAATTGGGTTAGCGCTTTAACATCGGCGTATACACCTGTTTGCTTCTGGCAATATAGGTGATGTAACGCACACCATTTAATTGATAGGCGGTAAATAACACCTGTTGCGTTGCGTTTTCAGATGACTGAAGATTGGGCGCAATTTTTTGTAATAAAGGTGTGCTGGCTTTTAAATTCACTTCAATGGCTGCATCACCCTGATAAGTAACTCCATTGATCATCCACATGCCGCGGTCGTCGGTGGGTCGTTGACCCAATATGCCAACACCATTTTCATCACCTGTGCGAGGGGCAATGTGCGAATCAATTTTGGTGGCAATACGTGTGGTTCCGCTCATGTAATAGGTGATCTCGATAAAGCCACCCACGCTAAAAGCGCCGTTTTCTTGTCGAAATATGGTTTGTGCATTGCCTTCGTATGCGACTCCACCTATGCGCCATGTGCCAACCCATGTGCCGGGGAATGAATCGACTGCACCATAGCCTTGTAATAATGTTTGTGCGCCGGGTGCGCTATTTTGACAACGAGTTGATGCTTTGCTTTGTACTTCGGTTAAGACATTGATCGCACTTGCAGACACGTAGTAACGTGCTTCGACACAGCTTCCGACCGTAATTGCCCCGTGTTCCATCTCAATTTCGGTTAACTCACTGGCAGTGTAATCGACACCACCTATATTCCATACCCCGACATAAGACCCTATTGGCAATTTTGCGACACTCGCATATACTTTGTTAGCATAACTGCCTAAATGGGGCGACGTGCCGTTATCTGCTGTTGGAGTTCCAGTTGCCACAACGGGCTGACCACCGCAATGATAGCCTTGATCACGGCTGATCTCACTGGCAATATTGACCCCATTGCTAATGTAATATTTCACTTCTGCACAAGTGCCCACTGCCAACACGCCATTATTTTGCTCAAAGCGGGTTGCGGCATTGGTGGTAAATATTTGCCCGCCGATGCTCCATTGCCCAATTAAATTGGCTGGTTGGCTATTTACAACGCCATAAAATTGGCCTGAATAGGGTGCTGGGGTAGACCCGGGGACTGGGGGAGAACCGACATTGTTACAATGGTAACCATCGTCACTCGTTTTAATTTCAGTGGCTTCGTTAAGACCATTACCGGCATAATATTCCACCTCGATACACGCTCCAGTTACAAATCCGCGTCCATGTGATTGTTCAAAGCGGGTGGTGGCGCTTGCGTTAAATGACTGTCCTCCGATCACCCACACACCCATCCAATTACTTGGGTTGCTGACCAAGAAACCGTAATATTTGCCATAACTATTAATGGGTTGCCCAATTGGGCTACTACTATCTGGCATTTCTGGGTTTGGCACACTTGTGCTGCTGGGTGGCAGTTGCCCGCCACACTTATAGGCCTCTTCACTGCTAATTTTTGTGGCGATACGGCTATTACTGGTGGAATAATACTTAACTTCGGCGCACCCTCCCACAGCCAACGGGCCGTGTTCATACGCCTCAAGATAGGTCGATTGAGTGGCTTCAAAATTTTGCCCCCCAATCGACCATGTGCCCACTGTACCAACCGGTCGCGCTGTAATTACACCGCGCCATTCATAGCCATCGTCATATAGCGCCGCTCGAGTTAGCATTGGCAATGCCAACATAAATAACACGGATCCGAATATGATCATTTTTTTTAGTGCCTTCATTTGTTCTCCTTATTCTGATATTTGCCATCATAAATGAGCATTTCACTTGGGGTGATTTAGGGCAAAATCTAAGTGTATAGAGGTGTTCGCCAATTTCACGATCCCTCGTCAAGCACGTTGACGAATGATAGTGAAATTGGCACTTCATCTTTTAATTTGTTCGACGCTATCATTTGACGATGCGTCCGACTATTGTTTTAGGCCATTCAGAAAAAATAAATGATTGGTTGAAAATCTTAGCGGGTATCAAAATTCCATGTAGCCCACCCGCACGAGGATCAATCCCCGCGCTACATAACAACGCCCACAATATAGGCTGCAAACTTAGCCGGTGTAACCGACGTTGCTGTGTAGAACGGCGATTGATCGCAGTTCGAGCCAACTCATTCTGTCATTTATTTCAACGCAATTGCCTTAACGACATTTATATGATTGTTTTGCCTCAATCTTGCTGAGTGTGTCTACGCCGCTATTGTTAAAATACTCCAGCTCGACACAACCTCCAGCCACCAACCCCCCATAGCGCTGTTGAAAGCGGGTGGCTGCGGTTGCTTCAAATGACCGTCCAGCGACACTCCATGTGCCAACCAACCCGACTGGTGCAGAATCAATGCGCCCATACATTTTTAATCCGCGAACACGAACGCCACGATTGCCATGATTTGTTTCAGGATGATTTTCGACGTGAACAGCCTCACCGGGATGATTGTTATGCCCTCCATCGCGGCTATCGGCAGCGACACTAAATGGCTGTGCAGCAAGCACAACGATGGCAAACATTGCAGTTAATTGAAATAACTTATTCATGATTTTCCTTCTTTATTAAATATTCCCTATTTTGTTTTTCACGCTGACATCCAGCTCTAAAATCGGTGATAAAGTCAGGTTAGCAAGGTTGTTTATGAACCCGTTATGAATATTTTGCCTGTTTTCAAATCTAATTCCTAACTTTGCGCGGTAAGCTATGTTTATGTCAAATACCACACGCATCCTTCTGTTTATCGCTGCTATTATTGCAATTCTCGCCAGCACAGTTGTTTTTGCGCCCAGTGTGCAAGCCAATCCGCCAGTTCAACGTCAGCTTAATTGGGATTCACCCCAAACCCAAGCTTTGTGGGATCGTGCTTGTGGCGATTGCCATACCAACACCACACGCTGGCCTTGGTATTCGAAATTACCCGTCGTTTCAAAAATAATTGTCGATCATGTGGTTGAGGGGCGCAAAGAATTGAATCTATCGGTGGCTACGCGTAAATCGGCCAGCAATATTGCCAACGAGATCGAAAAACAAATCAAAAAGAATGAAATGCCGCCTAACAATTATTTATGGTTGCACCCTGAAGCCAAACTAACTGATGTTGAAAAACAGGCCTTAATTGACGGTATGAAAATGACGTTGCAAAAAAGCCCTTAACATGCGTATTTTGATTATTGAAGACGACCAAAAATTGGCAACTTTGATTGCACATGTGTTGCGCAAACAGCAATATGTGGTAGATATGGCGCATAATGGCGATGACGGCCTTGCCGTTGCGCTAGATGGCAAATGCGACATTGCTATTATTGATTGGATGTTGCCCAAACGTGATGGGCCTTCCATTTGCCGCGCAATTCGCGCCGCCAAACTTCCCATCGCAGTATTGCTATTAACCGGACGTGGGCAGGTCGAAGACCGCGTGGCTGGCCTCGATAGCGGCGCTGACGATTATTTAACCAAGCCCTTTGCCTTTGAAGAATTGTTGGCGCGGGTGCGGGCGCTCAGCCGGCGTTTCATGAAAAATGAAGGCGAAGATCATAATGAATTACGCTGCGGCGAATTGGTGTTAGATGTTATTTCACATAGCGCCCGTTTGGGCACGATAGCGCTTGACTTGACCTCGACCGAATGGAATTTGCTCGAATTTTTGATGCGGCATCATGGGCAGGCACTGACCCGTGTGCAAATTCTCGACCATGTTTGGTCATATGACCATGATGTGCAGCCTACGATGGTTGATCTCTATGTGTCATATGTGCGTCGTAAATTGGGCGATGACCACGCTTCGATGTTGCAAACGGTGCGTGGGGTCGGTTATCGTTTGGTTGCATAATCGGTTTTATGTTTGTCACATTGCGTTTGCGTCTCACCGTTTTATATGTGCTATCGGCCATGACGCTTATTGCTTTTACTGGTGGCGGCAGCTACCTTTGGTTAAGCAGTTATTTTCAGACCATTACCGACGAAGCTCTTAAGCATAAAATGGCGCATGAATATGAGGCGCAGGGAATCGCATTGCCGCCTGAATTAGAAAAAGCCGACAAAGATTGGTATAGCCGGCATGGCAAACCCTTTCCCTCTGAGGTTTATGGGGCTGGTGCAAATGCAAATCAACCCAAAGAAAATAATAACAGCGAATATTATGACGGTGAAATGGCCGGGACCTTTGTTTTGCCGTTAAATGAATTAGGGCAATTAATTTTTGATCCCAATCCCGTCCCAGTTTCTTTTTTGCCCGATGTTTCAGCAGCGAAAGCCGCTTTAAACCAACAATCAGACCTGCGTACGGTAACACTTTCGAATGGCCTACGCGCGCGTTTGTTAACCTATCAACTCCCCCGTTCGGATGGTGTCGCCATTTTACAAGTTGGGCAGCCGATCGCGGCGCAGGCGCAAATTTTGCGTTTTTTGCTTATTGCCACGGTGGGGTTAGGCACGGCAGCTGGTTTGTTAGTGGGCAGCGTTAGTTGGTGGTTATCGGGCAAATCTATCTTACCAGCCCAACAAGCTTGGGCCAAACAACAAGTGTTTATTGCCAATGCCAGCCACGAATTGCGTGCACCCTTAGCGCTTATTCGGGCCAGTGTTGAGGTAGCAAAAACTGAATTAGACCCTAGCGACTCATTTAAGCACACCATTTTGCAAGACACGCTAAACGAATGTGATCATATGACGCATATGATTGAAGATTTATTGGTGCTTTCGCGTTTAGATGCGGCACAGGTTAAATTAACCCTTGCCCCAACCCCACTAGCGCCACTTATTGAAGAAATTTACCGCAAAATGAATCGTTTGGCACAAGACAAGCAACTCGAATTTAGCATTGCTGTGCCGCCTTTACAGATTATCGCCGATGCCACACGGCTAAAACAAGTGATTTTAATTGTGCTCGATAACGCATTTCGCTATACCACAGCACATGGCAAAGTATATTTAGTGGCAGTCGCACTCGCGGGTAAGCTGAGTGCCCCGCTTATTCAAATAACCATCGGCGATACCGGCATGGGGATTGCGCCCGAACATTTGCCGCATGTTTTTGATCGTTTTTATCGTGGCGACAGCACACGTATGAGCGGCAATAAAGGCACGGGTTTGGGTTTAGCGATTGCACAAAGCCTAATGCAACGGATGGGTGGCAAGATAGCGTTGCATAGCCAATTGGGTCAAGGCACCCAAGTTATATTGACTTTACCCGCCGCCAAAAGTTAATCGTCTTCCGTTTCCGATTTGATTTCAGCATAGACGACCCGCCCGTTAACAGCATCGACATAAATTTTACTGCCATCCGATAATTTCACCTCATATACCCAGCCTGTATTCTTGCGTTCTAATTTTATTTCGCGCACGCTGCCATTTTTGCGATACGCTATAGCGACTTCAGTGGCGCGTTTGGCCGAGATAACATCAGGTTGATTAGCCGCAGTAGCTGGCGGAGGTGGGGCGGTGGGGCGCACTGCGGTTCGAGTCGGTATTAATGTTGGTATCGGTGGCGTTTGTGTTGCCGTGATAATTGTTGCTTGCGATACTGGATTGATGCCTATCGTTGCTGCGGTTGTGGTTGCGCTTATGTTGTGTGCTTGTTCGGTGGCACGCAGTTGTGCATTTAGTAGCGCGACTTGCTGATTTAATGCTTCAAGCTGCGCCGAAACTTGCTCTAATTTTAATTGGGTGTCGGCAATATTGGCCGCTGCCGCCGTGCTTGTGCTTGAAGCTGCAGATGAACTGGGGCGAGTATTAACTGTATTGGCTAAATTGTTGAAGATTGTGAAAATAGCAGGGTCTTTTAGCCACATAAATACCCCTAGTAAAATAATAAGACCACCACACGTGATGCCAGCTAAGACAAAACGCAACGTATTTTCGGGCTTGCGTGGACGTGAAGACATAAACAGTTTACATCACAAATCAATTTAACGATGTTAGACCAAGAAAAGGCCTTGCCAAGTTCAATCTAAATGTTATGTAGAGATCACTTTATATTATGTCCTTCAATCATAGGAATTAAATGTGAAACTTTAACTTATTTCAATTTCATTTCGCACCCGCTCCCACCGAAACGCCTCTAACCGATCCGGCTGATCAAAAAAATACTCCTCTAAATATGGCTCAATTTCGGTGCGCCAAATACTTTCGATCTCGCGGCGCAAGTCAGGTTGCAAAAAAAAGCTCACCCCCAATGCATAATGTGGGTTGTCGATGTGTCGATTTAGTCGCTGCAATACCGCAATCAAGCCATCGGGTTTAAAGCCATTGGCAAATTGGGCCTGATACCCGCGCAACACCTCATCATTAGGCTGAAGCGCCAAAAACGCAAAACGCCGCCGCAAGGCATGATCAACCAGCGCAATTGAACGATCTGCCGTGTTCATTGTGCCCAATATAATGACATTATCGGGGATGCTAAACGCCTCGCCGCTCGCTAACGTAATCGATTGATTGCGATATTCGAGCAAAAACATCAGCTCGCCAAACACGCGGCTGAGATTGGCGCGGTTGATTTCATCGATAATCATGACACAGACACCGCTACGCTTGCTAGCGCGTTTGCAAAAATTGACAAATGCGCCATCGATCATCGGGTAATCAAGCGCCCCTTGCTGGCTGCGCGGGCGTATCCCTTGCACAAAATCTTCGTAGGCATAGGCCGGATGAAACTGCACCATTTCGACCAACCCGTTGCCCCCGCCCACCAAATGCCGCGCCAAGGCCTGCGCCAAATAGGTTTTGCCTGTGCCCGGCGGGCCATAAAAAATGGCTTGGCCTTTACGCACAATTGCATTTTTCCATTGCGTTAAGGTGGCAATGGGCATATATGTCTCGTTCGCACACACATCGAGCGAATATTCGGGTTGAATGTGGCTGACATCGCCCATGGTTAAGTCGTTTTCACTCGATTCTATATGTTGTGTGCTGGGCCACAACAGCAAAGTTTCAAATAATTCGGCATCAAGCTCAATTAGGGTGCGTTGCCAGCCGGGCTGATTCACCTCTCGCTCAATCTGGTCATCCCACTGCACTTTTAATCGGTGACGGTGGGTATTGGCTTGGGCAGCATAATAATAGTCCCCAGTGACCGTGCCAATGCCCAGCACCATCGATTTGCCACGATTGGCGACCACCCGATCCCCAATTTGAATATTACGAAATCGCCAAACCTGCTCCATACCGCCTTTGGCAAAATGCTCAGCGTCGCGCTCGATCAAGGCGGCCATTCGTTGCTCAAATTCAACCCGTGTCGCTTCGTGCAAATCTCCCAGTTCATCCCAGCCAATGGCGATAAACCCGCCATGTAGACACTCTGCCCATTGCCATGCCCCATCGCCGGGGCTTATTTTCCAATAGCGGGTGGCGTGGTGAAGGGGCGAGCTTGATTGATTGACGATATAAGGTGCATTTTGTTCTTTTAGCGTTGTCGTCGTTTCAATTTTTGCCTCGTGTTTTGGTGCATGGGCGGCATATAAAAATAGTGCAATTTCATTGGTGCTCCAGCCATCAAATTCGGGGTGTTGTTGAATGGCGTGTAAGAGCGCCCGATTCAGTTGCACCCGCCCATAGTCGCGCACACTGCTTTCGGCTACGTCAAATGCCCGCAAAAAATGCATTAAATGGGCGCGTGACACAATCGGCAAAATGCGGCTGGGGAAATAAATGTGCAAGGCTTTGACCAACACCGCTTTTTCGCGCAATAATGAAATCGCATCCATTTCGGCCCAACGGTTATCGCGGGCATTGGCCAAGGCTTGCACAAATGCGCCGCGTAGTGCCACCCAGGCGGCTTCAACCTCGGCAAATTGCGCAGGGTAATGCCATTCACTATCTTTGTTTTTGTAAATAACGTGCTTGCTTGCCGTGCCGCCTCCCATCCCACCTAGCGCCTTGCTCTTAAATTCTAGCCAATAACAAAATGTTGGCTCAGGCTGATTTGTGCCGAGCGCGTAGCGGGTCAATGGCAATGTCGCCCATTGCTCTGATGGAAATGCGCGTAAAATGTCGCGTCTTTCGGCCTCGGCTTGGCTGAGGCGGGCGGTAGCTGTATTTGGCAAATAATGCTTGAGTGCAGTTGCAAACACAGCGGGTAGGTTCATATGGCTAGTTAAAAATCGGGTTTTTGAAAGAAACCCGATTTTTAAAACGATCTTAGTTTTTGCCTTTTTTATCACTTGGGGCGCTACGTCCGGGCAATTTGTCGCCCAATTGACGCAGGGCACGCCGGAATCGTGTGCGGGCCTTTGACCCATTAAATACAGCCCGATTAATTAATTGTTGGGTTTTGCTGCTGGGGTGTGGCACATCCCAAATAATGGCAACGGCCCCCCATGCCAAACCTGCGCCAAACCCAACCAAAACCGTTTTATCGTTGGAGCGTAACCGCCCTTGTTCAACGGCTTCGCAAATGGCTAATGGCACCGAGGCTGCACTGGTATTGCCATATTTTTCAATATTAACAAATACTTTTTCCATCGGAATGCCCAATACCTTAGATGACGACTCAATAATTCGAATATTAGCTTGATGTGGGATAAGCATATCAACTTGAGCAGCTCGCCAACCGACCTTGCTCATCACTTCTTTGGCGGCTGCGGGCATAGCGCGGGTAGCAAATTTATACACTTCGCGCCCATTCATTACCAAATGGCGTTTGTCATTCAAATACAAATCTTCGCTACCCGATCCATCGGCATATAACACCGATGCCAAAATCCCGCCCGGTTGATCGCTGCCGCGCACGATAAGCGCGCCAGCCCCATCGCCAAATAATACTGCTGTTCCACGATCTTCTAAATTCATCATTGGCGACATCTTTTCAACCCCAATGACCAACACACAGTTTTTGCTGCCTGCTTTAATCATGTCGCCTGCCATGGCCAAGCTATATACAAAACCCGAACAAGCGACAACCAAGTCAACCGCCCCAGCATGAGGGATGCCTAAACGGTCTTGGACAATACAGGCAGTGGCCGGAAAAATGGCTGTTGCAGTTGCCACAATGACCATGTCGATTTCGCTGACCGACAAACTTGCGTGATCGATTGCCGCTATTGCCGCTGCTGTTGCCATATCAGCTAATGTTTCTTCTTTGCGTGCCCAATGCCGTGCGCCAATGCCTGAGCGGCTGCGGATCCACTCGTCATTGGTGTCCATCATAGTCGCCATTTCATCATTCGTTAGAATGCGTTCGGGCGTATATTTGCCCCAGCCGATAATATGTGCGTATTTCATTTTGTAATGAGTGCTAAGTGCTAAATATTTATACTTAACACTTAGCACTTGCAGCTTAGAACTTCTTAAAGATCAAAGTGGCATTGTGTCCGCCGAAGCCAAACGAGTTTGACATAGCAACGGTGACAGGCATTTTCAAGGCCTGATTGGGCACATAATTTAAATCACAATCTGGGTCGGGGGTGCTAAAGTTGATTGTAGGGGGCACAATGCCATGTGTGATTGCACCGATGCACCCGACTACATTGATGGCACCGGCTGCGCCCAACAAATGCCCGACTGCGCCCTTGTTAGAGCTAATTTTGACATCATAAGCTGCCTCGCCCAAAGCAAATTTAATGGCCTTGGTTTCGCTGGCATCATTGAGTGGGGTGCTGGTTCCGTGTGCGGCAATGTAATCGATCTCTTTGGCCTGCAAACCGGCTTGGCGCATCGCCAAGCGCATCGACATGGCTGCGCCATTGGGGTCGGGTGCGGTGATGTGTTTGGCATCGGCAGTTGAGCCATAACCCACTACTTCGGCATAAATTTTTGCGCCACGGGCTTGGGCGCTTTCTAATAATTCAAATACATAAATCCCAGCACCTTCACCGGTTACAAAACCGCTGCGTGTTTTGTCGAAGGGGCGGCTGGCATGTTTTGGGTCATTGTTATAGCCAGATAATGCACCCATGTTGTCAAATGCCACCAATGGAAAAGGCAGCACTGAGGCCTCAAGCCCACCCGTGATGACAATCTTACAGCGCCCGGCTCGAATCATTTCAAAGGCTTCGCCCATAGCGTTGTTGGCGCTGGCGCAGGCAGTGGTCACATTAAAATTTGGCCCACGTGGACCATACATAATGCTAATGAGGCCAGCTGCACCGTCAGGCATCATCATTGGCACAGTGTATGGGCTAACCCGACGTGGCCCACGTTGCATCATGACTGCAAATTCGCCGATGGTGGTGCCAACCCCACCAATGCCGCTGCCTGTCACCACGCCAATATCGGCGGCATTCGATTCGTCGATTTTCAAACCAGAATCGGCCAAGGCCTCTTTGGCGGCGGCTAATGCCAATTGTTGGCTGCGGTCCATGCGGCGGGCTTCTTTTACCCCAAAATGAGACACTGGGTCAAACCCTTTTACTTCACCTGCAATTTTGACAGCGATGTCTTTGGTGTCGAACAAACTAATGTAATCGAGACCTTGTTTGCCTGTGACCAGTCCATCCCATGTTTCGGTTACGGTGTTACCAATCGGGCTAATACAGCCCATGCCTGTAACAACCACGCGTCGGTGGTTGTGGTTGATGCTTTCACTCATGACCTCTAATTTTACCGATAATTTTTTGACAATATTGGTATTGGTTATAGATATACTCCGCACAGGTAAAAATTGCGGAATGCCGATTTCACTATCCCTCCTCAAGCGTAGATTGAGGAGGGATAGTGAAATCGGCAATTCCGCAATTTTGAGGTTCTGCTCAGTAATTAGCATACAATAAATGGTAGATGATTAATATTAGCATGTGTCATGCTGATCAAATGAAATACCATGATTAAAATCGCAGAAATGCTCCCCCCTACACCGTCGATGCTGTGGAAACTCAGCAAACAAGCCGGTATTGATTATGCCGTTGGCGGCATCCCATTTGGAGACAAATTTCTTGGAACGGATGACGTTCCATGGGGTTATATGCCTATGTTACGGGCTAAGCAGCGCTATGAAGACGCAGGTTTTAAACTTGAGGTGATCGAATCTCGCCCGCCCATGAATAATGCTAAGCGTGGCTTGCCGGGTGGCGAAGAAGAGATTGATACCGTTTGCACCCTAATCGAAAGTATGGGCAGGCTTGGTATCCCCGTTTATTGTTATGAATGGATGACCGACTTTAATTGGATGCGCACCAGCACCAGCACCCCATCACGCGGTGGCTCAGTCGTCACTAGCTTCGATAATAGTTTGATAAAAGATGCCCCGCCCACCGAGCATGGTTCCATCTCCGAAGAAAAATTGTGGGAGACGCTCAAACATTTCTTAGAACGGGTATTGCCCGTAGCTGAAAAATGGAATGTGAAGTTGTCGATGCACCCCGATGACCCGCCTTTGTCGCCCATTCGTGGGGTGGGGCGTATCATGCGCAGTGTCGACAATTTTCAGCGTTTGCTTGACCTCGCAGATAGCCCTATGAACACAATTACGATGTGTCAAGGAAATTTCACACTTATGACCGATGACTTACCCAGCGTTATTCGTAAATTTGGTGCAATGAACAAAATTAGTTTTGTGCATTTCCGCGATGTGCGTGGCACCCCAGAGAAATTTGAGGAAACATGGCATGATCAAGGCAAAACCGATATGTTGGCGTGTATGAAGGCCTATCGTGATATTGGTTTTGATGGGGTATTGCGCCCCGATCATGTGCCAACGGTTGAAGGCGACAGCAACGAAAATGCTGGTTACTCGGCTTTTGGGCGGCTTTATGCCATTGGTTATATTCGTGGTTTGCGCCAAGGCGTTTGGGGAGAGTAGTCAGTAGCCAGTAGTCAGTAGTCAGATTGGTTTTTAGCGGGCAAAATATTATTGTCATCTTGAGTTATCTGACTACTGACTACTGACGACTGACTACTAATTACTGCTATGAGATTAAAAAACAAAATTGCTGTTGTAACTGGCGCGGGCAGTGGCTTTGGCGAAGGCATGGCCCGCCATTTTGCTGAACATGGGGCCACTGTGGTGGTGGCTGATGTGGTCGAGGCTGCATCTAATCGCGTGGCTGATGAGATTCGGGCCGCTGGTGGTAAGGCCATTGCCATTACGATGGATGTGAGCAAAAATGTATCGGTGGCGGCGGCGGTCAAAAGCATTGTGGCTCAATGTGGCGGCATCGATATTTGGGTTAACAATGCTGGCATTTCACATAAAAATGGCCCCATGCTCAATGTTGATGAGGCGACATTTGACCGCGTGTATGCTGTAAATGTAAAAAGCATCTATCTCAGCGCCATGCACGTTGTGCCGGTTTTTCGTATTCTTGGGGCCGATGGCAACCCACGTGGCGGCGTGTTTTTAAACATCGCCTCAACCGCTGGTGTGCGCCCACGCCCGGGCCTAACCTGGTATAACGGCACGAAAGGTGCAGCGATTACTCTCACTAAGTCGATGGCGGTAGAGCTTGCACCCGACAAAATTCGGGTAAATGCCATTAACCCTGTGGCGGGCGATACCCCTTTATTAAAACAATTTTTACCCGGCGACGACACCCCTGAAATACGTCAAAAATTCATCAACACCATCCCGCTTGGTCGTCTTAGTCAACCGATTGATATTGCGCGGGCCGCACTCTTTCTCGTCTCTGACGATGCCGAATTTATCACCGGCGTATGTATGGAAGTAGACGGCGGACGTTGCATTTAAGATAGTTGTGATTTAGGATTTACCGTTAGTGAACTGGTCATGTGGTTGATTGGTTGATTGATAACTCGTGACTTGTGAGTTATCAATCAACCAATCAACCAGTGAACCAAGCAACCAACCGCAATTGTCTACGCAGGGCACGATCGTAAATCGTAAATCGCAAATTGCAAACCTAAAATGATTGACATTACAAAATTACCGATGCGTGTTGCAATTGGGCAAGTGAATGAATTGACTGAAGAGTTTCTCACTTTTGCCAAACAATTGGGGCTGCAAGATGTGCAGATGAATTTGTATAACTTGCCGTCTGATATGAAAGATACTGGGCGGCTTGAATTTCATGATTTGCTCAAGCTTCATTCGCGGGCAGCTGAGCGCGGGTTGCGCTTGATCGCCATTGAGAATGTGCCCATTCGTTTTTACGACAAAATCATGTTGGGCCAAGAGGGGCGTGAACAGCAGCTCGAAAATATGCAAGAGAGCATTCGCAACCTTGGCCGAGCCGGGATTCCTATTTTTGGCTATCATTTTATTAGCACAGGCGTTTGGCGCACCGGTTGGGATACCCCTATTCGTGGCGGTGCGATTTCGAATTCGTTTAAGCTTGAATTGGCCAAACATGCGCCTTTGTCGTATGATCGAGTTTATGACGAAGACGAAATGTGGGCGAATTACGATTGGTATATGCAGCGCATTTTGCCGGTGGCCGAAGAATATAACGTGCGCATGGCGTTGCACCCCGATGACCCGCCAGTGCCGATTTTAGGGGGTGTGTCGCGTCTGTTTCGCAATTTTGCTAACTTCAAACGTGCTTTAGAACGTCACCCCAGCCGTATGCATGGCCTTGATTTTTGTCATGGTTGCTGGAGCGAAATGCGTGGCGGGGCTGGCGTATTGGAGGCTGCCGAATATTTTGGGGCGCAGGGGCGCATTTTTTATGTGCATATGCGTGATGTGCAAGGTGGATGCGACGACTTTACCGAGTGTTACATTAACGAAGGGAACAGCAATATTTTTAAAGTGATGTTGAAATTGCGCGAGGTTGGGTTTAACGGCTTTATTATCGATGATCATGTGCCGCATATGGTGAATGACTCATCGTATGGGCATCGTGGTCGCGCTCACGCCACTGGCTACATTACAGCCATGCTCGATGCTGTGAATGTAGTTTCACCAATCAAAGACCCAATGTTAGCGCAGCCTGCACCTGTGGCGGTGGCGGCGGCCCCCAAAGCAATATCGGCTAAAAAAAGCAGTGCTAAAAAGTCAAAAGATACGCCACCTAAATTTAGTGTAAATGCCAAAGCCATGAAAGAATTGCCAACCGAACCGATGATTAAGGGCGGTGGGCGTTTGCGATTTGGGGTCAAAATATGATTAATTGTGATACGGCATGGGTTGATTTTTGGGATTTTCCCTTGGCCAATCAAATTATTAATCATGTTGGCAAACGCTATGTTATGGCAAAATCGGGTCAGCATATTTGGCGTAATTCAGACCCTTCGCCCAATTGGCCGGGGTATCGAGATTTGATCTATTGGCAATCGCCAGATGGTGAGAATAATTTTGTTGCAATTGAATATGAAGTATGCAAGCGTGATCATGGGCAATTAATTCAATTGCAATATGGTGGAAATACGCCAACGACTTCTATCTTTCGATACCTTTCGCCGGGTCATGCCGCCGCGCGTCAGCCCGGCTTTTTTTACCCGACTTTGGCCCCTTGGCAAGGGGTGAGTTACACTGAAATGTGGCGCAACGCTAACCCAAACGATAAAGAGTATATGGCGATGGTGCGTGAAGGCTTAGACGAAGCTGGCGTATTTGGAATGTTAGGTCAAGTGCCGGTTGCTCAACGTATTTTTTCAGAGCGTTTCAATTATGGCGTTGAAGCTACGGTGGTTTACCAATGCTATTTGCAACAAGAAAATGGCTTTAGACAATGTGGCGTTGAAGCGTGTATTTATCTAACTGGATATCAGCCGCCCCCCCCAGACGGCCCACCAGAAGCGGCGCGACATTATTTGCGTAACGGTGAAATTATTTGGTCACTATATATGCCGATTCCTCCCACTCAATTTTTGCCGGGCAACCCAAATTTCGAAGATGAAATACGATTTTGGGGACGGCAAGTGTTGAATAAAATGGATTTTTGTATTTATGAAGGTATTTACAACGTAAATGGCTCTGTTGTTGCCGACGACGGCGGCTGAGAGCGATTAGCCATTTTGGGGCATATTTAAGCCAGAAATATGCCCCAAAATAACGTAACGCACCATGCGCGCCTTTTGAGGCCGTGAAACCCGTCATTTGACGGGCGACAAAGTATGTGACTCGGCTACAATGCCCCCCGTGCGATATTTTGGTGTTTCATCATTTATGTTTAAGCCAGCCTTGCTTGTTGCAGGCCTATTATTGTTAAGTGCATGTTCGTTTTCTGGGCGAAGCCGTGTGCCGCAAGATTTAAGCAAGCCTGCGCCAACCCCTGTCGTTGCCGAGGCAGTTGTGCCACCAGCGCCGCCCGATGCGGTGCGTGGGGCCAAGATTTATGAGGAGAAATGCGCGGCTTGTCATGGTGCGGCTGGTGATGGCAACGGCCCGCAAGCTGCTGCCATTCGCGCCCAAGGCAAACAAGTGGCAAATCTCATCGACCCAGCCAAAAACCGCGCTGCCAAACCCAGTGATTGGTATCAGGTGGTGAGCAATGGTCGGCTGCAAAATTTAATGCCACCTTTTAGCGGTTCGCTTAAGCCGCAAGAGCGCTGGGATGTGTTGGCCTATACTTGGGCTTTGGGCACACGCCCAAGCAATATTAGCGCAGGCAAAACCCTGTTTGAGGCACAATGTTTGCAATGCCACACTGCTGCCCCGCTCGGCAAGCCTGAAATTTTAGCGCGTAGCGCTTTAAATGATACATTGGCGGCGATGGCAAAGGGCGAGCAACACCGCGCCAATACCCAATTGACCGAAGCTCAACGTGGGCAATTGACCGATTATGTGCGAAGTTTGGCCTATCAATATGCCGACCCAGTTGCTATTAAAGACGCCGCTTTGAAAGGCGATGGCATATTGGCTTGGCAAGTGCGCAATCAAACGCAAGGTGCATCATTGCCGCCCAATTTGCCGGTTACGCTGCATGTTTATGATGCCACAAGCGAGGTTTTTACGCGCACAGCGATGCTTGGCGACAATGGTTTGGCGCAATTTACCCAATTGCCAGTGCGCCGCGATTATTTTTATGAGCCAGAAATTGTTTATAACGGTGCTCGCTTTTTTGGCGCACCGGCTCAAATTACCACGACCAATCTTGCCCCGCGCCCATTTGCCATTTATGAGGTGACCAATGACGCCAGTGTGATCTCGATTTCAGATTTTCATTATTTTGTGCAAGATGCCGATGAAGGCAAATTGAGCATTGCCGAAGTGTATAGCGTGGACAACCGCAGCGACCGCGCATACGTGGCAAAAACGCTACAGTCTTTGCGCTTTTCGCTGCCGCCCGATGCCACCAATATTCGTTTTGATGGCCCCGGCATCGGCGCACGTTTTATGCGCGATGGTGATATTTTGATCGATATGGATGCG
>CAMDWA010000047.1 GCA_945877855.1 Thermoflexus hugenholtzii JAD2
CGCGTCTCTACATCGATATCTGCCGTTGGGCATAAGATTCGATTGTTTTATTTGCAAAATACGTCTTACATCTTGAGCTTATCCAGCGCCACCTTCATGCGGTCGAGGCCTTGCAGCATGGTGCTGCGCGAGGTGCCAAAGTTGAAACGCACAAAGCCTTCGCCACCCGCGCCAAACATGCCGCCATTGTTCAGCGCCACTTTGGCTTCTTTCAAAAAGAAATCATAGGCATTGCCCGAAATGCCGGTCTTGCTGCAATCGAGCCAACCGAGATAAGTGCCATCCGGTTTGGTGGCCTTGATCTCGGGCATGTTTTCGGCCAAATAATCGAGCAACACATTGCGGTTTTCGGTCAAATAGGCCTGTAGCTCGCCCAACCAACCATCGCATTGGGTATAGGCGGCATAAGCCGCTGTAATGCCGATGGCATTCACATGCGGCACAATGCCAGCTTCGGCATGTTGCAAGCGCTCGCGCAGGCGTTTGTTTTGCACCACTGCAAAGCTAAAGCCCAAACCCGGCACATTAAAAGTCTTGCTGGGGGCCATCAAGGTCACGCAGTTTTGGCCAATGGCCTCAGACACCGAGGCCATTGGGCTGTGTTTGTTGCCGTCCAACATCAAATCGCAGTGAATTTCGTCTGAAATGATCAAGACATTGTGCTTCAAACAAATTTCGCCAATCTTGAGCAATTCTTCACGGCTAAACACGATGCCAGCGGGGTTGTGGGGGTGGCACAGATAAAACATGCTGGTGCGTGGGGTGATGGATTTTTCGAAAGCCTCATAATCCACTTCATAGCGAATGTTTTCGCCATCGTCCACCCGCTTGAGCTTACAGCCAATGGCGGTCATGCCTTGGTTGACCGGTGCGCTTAAAAAGGGCGGGTAAACGGGGGTCATGGTGGTGACATTGTCGCCCATATGCCCATAGGCCCGCGCCACCAAATTTAACCCGCTGACCAAGCCCGGCAAAAACACAATATCATCGGGGTGAATGGCCCAACCATATTTTTTTGCCAGCCAATTAACGACAGCGGCACGCATGTCGACATTGGGCGCTTCGTAGCCAAATACCCCATGTTCGACCCGCTCGCGCAAGGCCTGAATAATCGGTTCGGGCGACTTAAAGTCCATATCGGCGACCCACATCGGTAACACATCGGCGTTATAGAGGGTCCATTTAATACTGTTCGATTGGGTGCGATCGACAACTTGGTCGAAAATAGAGTTTTGTGACATAATAATCCACTTCTTGGTGTAATGACTAAGAGGTTCCTAGTTTACCCGTGTTTGTTAGTTGAATGGTTGAATAGTTGATTGGTTGGTTAGTTGATTAATCAACCAATCAACCAACCAACCAATCAACCAACCACCTGTTTTGATATGATGAAATTTAGTATACGCCTAAACAATGACCTGCCTTTGGCAGATTATGTGTCATTGGCACGTGCCGCCGAAACCGCCGGTTTTGACCAATTTTGGGTGAGCAACGATTTATTTTTGCGCAGCGCCCCGGTTATCTTGGCGGCAGTGGCACAGGCCACCCAACAGATTCACATCGGCACTTGCATCCTCAACCCCTATACCATCGATCCTGCAGAAATTGCCATGTTTGCCGCCACGATGGATGAATTGAGCGGCAACCGTTTTAACCTCGGCTTGGCGGCTGGGGCCAGCGATTTTTTAAATTGGGTGGGGATTGAGCAGCGCAAGCCATTGGCCGCCATGCGTGAGAGCATTTTGGCGATTCAGGCCTTGCAGCGCGGCGAGCGGGCGGCGCTAAATGGGCAATTTTTGCAATGGAATGACAATGCTTATTTGCGTTTTAGCGCGCCACGCCAAACCCCCATTTATGTCGGGGCCATGAGCGAAGGCATGTTGCGTTTGGCGGGTGAGTTGGCCGATGGCGTGTTGCCGTTGTTGTTCCCGCCTGAGCATTATTTTGGGGTGCGGCCTTTGGTGAATGAGGGCCTCGCCAAGCGCTTGGCGGCCGCCCATACCAGCGCCGCCGATTTTGATTTTGCTGCCTGTATTTGGGTGTCGCTTGATGATGACCGCGCTGCCGCCCGTCGCGTGTTGGCGCAAAAGGTGGCCTATTATGGTCATGCCCTCAGCCCGCTCATTTATGCGCGGCTGGGTGTTCGTCAGGCCGAATTTGAGCCGATTGACCACGCGCTTAATGTCGAGCGTGACGAGGCCAAGGCCATCGATATGGTGACAGACAAAATGCTCGCCATCGGGGTGGTGGGCGATGTTGACGACTTGTTGGCGCGGCTGCGGCCTTTGGTGGCAGCCGGTGCAACCCACATCAGCTTTGGCCCCCCGCTTGGCCCCGATCCATTCAAGGCCATTCAACTGCTCGGCCAGTGTAAAAAAATGTTGATATCCCACAGCCATTAGAAATGGCGCGCTGGGCATACGAAGCCTGCCTTCGCAGGCGAAGCATTTAGCCGCGAAGGCGGGCTTTGTGCGCTCAGCACAGGATTTTAATCCCCGCCTTAGCTTTCGGCATGAGGTTGTATACCAGTTGTGATATCCTTCGCCCCGAATGTTGACGCGATTATTTTCACGAATTGGGAGGGCCGATGCCGCCCCCAATGGCAAAATAAACTTGCCAGAGCAAAGCACGTTGATTGATGTGCGTAATGTGGTGAAAATTTATGAGACCGGTGCTGGCAAATTTTTGGCGCTCAAAGGGGTGAATATGCAAGTGAACACCCATGAGTTTGTCGCCGTGATCGGCAAGTCGGGCAGCGGCAAATCAACTTTGGTCAATATGATTTCTGGCATCGACCGCCCCAGCACAGGTGAGGTGTTTGTCGATGATACCCCGATTCACAGGCTCAATGAAGGCCAGTTGGCGGTTTGGCGTGGTAAATCATTGGGCGTTATTTTTCAATTTTTTCAATTACTGCCCAGTCTAACGGTGGTTGAAAATGTAATGTTGCCGATGGACTTTTGCAACATGTATGCCCCACGTGAACGTTTTGACCGCGCCATGAGCCTGTTAGAGCATGTCGGCATTGCCGAACACGCCCATAAATTACCCAGCGCCACTTCGGGCGGGCAACAACAACGCGCCGCCATTGCCCGTGCTTTAGCCAACGACCCGCCTATTATTTTGGCCGATGAACCGACCGGCAACCTCGACAGCCGCACCGCCGATCAAGTTTTTAACCTATTTTCGACCTTGGTGCAAGAGGGCAAAACCATTCTGATGGTGACCCACGATAAAGATTTGGCAAAACGGGTCACGCGGGCTGTGACTGTCGCCGATGGCGAAATTGTCGATGAGATTCGCAACCCATAGCATCTGCTGCTATTTGCGGGTTTGTTGATGGCACAACTCGCAGCCAGCATTGAGCGTTTTTTGATCAATGTAATGCTCTTTTTCGATGGTGCGATGCACAAGATGACACGACGTGCATTCGACAGTGGTGTTATAACGGGTTAGGCCACGCGCCGTTAAGGCTTGGGCATCGCGGGTGTCGGGCGGTATCACCAGTGCGGCCCCAGCCTTCCATAATTCATAGGCCACCGGCAAGTCATTATGATGATGATTGGCTGCCCCGACGGTCAAAAGCGTATCACGGTGACAGGCAATACAACTGTTATTGGTTAAATGGGGAACCCGTAATGTCAAAGATTCGGCATTCGTGGTATTGCGCCCAGCCAACCAGACAACAGCGTGCCGCGCCGTCATCGGCCATTTGCTGGCGTGCGCTTGCAAACTTTGGTCGCCCAAATGACAATCGATACAGTGAATCGTGCCACCTTTGCCACGAATTTGTTGGTAATGAAACGACGAAAGATCGATGGCAACGGCCCCGCCAACGGCGGCTTGCCCGCGTTGAAAATAGGCGGTTTCGGGGGCGGTGTGACAACTGGTGCAAAATACGTCTTCGCGCTCACGCGCCGCCACATAACTTGTGCCGCCAATTAAAATGCCAAGTGTGACTAAGCCGATTAATAGCAATGGCAACCAAACCGCCAGCGTAAACCCGCGATTGGATGGCCCTGAGCTAAAATCGCCATCGTCGTCCGGCAATTCATAGGTGTCACGTATTACGCGCATTTTAAAAATTTAAAATTTAGAATTAAAAATTTAAAATTGTAGGATGCCGAACTCACAATTGATTATTGAAAAGATACAAAATTTTCAATTTTCAATTTTCAATTCTAAATTTACCGGCGTTGGGCGTTTGGCAACCCGATGCCGATAGGCCATGATGAGCAAACCAATGCCGATGCCGATAATCGAAATCCATACGGCGGTTGGCAACGAGCCAAGCGTCCATGCATCTGGGCGAAAGAAAAGTTCGACCCACCCACGACCAATCCCATACCAAATGAGAAAAAGTGGCCCAATATCGCCATCAACCAGCGGGCGGCCCGCTGTTTCTGGGCGATCGGGGTGTTGTTGATAACGTCGTGCCAACCACATCAGCAGCAAAAAACCACAAAAATTCCACACCGATTCGTATAAAAAGGTCGGGTGAAAACGGGTATCGAGCGGGTATTGTGTCATATCGGTAAAGTCAAATTTACCAGTGCGCACCCGAAATGGCTCTTGAATGATTAAACCCCATGTCGATGACCCAGTGGGGCCACCATATAGCTCTTGGTTAAAATAATTGCCCCAGCGACCGATGGCTTGACCGAGCAGCACACCCGGCACAATATTGTCGAACCAGCGCCATAATGGGGCCTTGTTGCGCCACATTACATAAATGATGCCGATGATGCCACCGACAATGCCGCCATAAATGCCAATGCCGCCTTGCCAAATGGCCAAGATTTGCAGCGGGTTATTGCGATAATATTCCCAGCCGCTGCCGCTGCCATCATTGGGGGCCGAAAATACGTGATACAAACGGGCACACACCAAGCCAAGGCCAATCACCCAAATCGCGCCATCTGAGACGATATCGGGGTTTTCACCACGCCGTTTGGCTTCATACATCGCAACATAACACGCTAGCATCATGCCAGTTGTGATGACAATACCATACCAATAAATTTTTATAAAACCGAGGTCAAGTGCAATTCGAGATTCCATTTGTTTAAATGAGTGAATGAGTGAATGGGTGAATGAGTGAATGAATAAGCAATCGCTCATTCACTCATTCACCCATTCATTCATTTATTTTTGCTGCGTAATTTTAAAATATCGACCCGTTTTTCAGTGCCGTCCAACAAGCGTTTCAAATTCGGGCGCAGGGCAATCAGGCACAAAATGAGCGCCCCCCAACCATAAATGGGGTAAGTAGATGGCACACTGCCATTGATGGCTAAAATGGTTGTGACGATGGCGACCGAAGCCGAAGCCAAGATTGTTGCCAATGACGCATAACCAATCACCAACCACATAAACATGCCGAGCAGCATGGCCACCATCCCCGCTGCAAACGAAAATGCAAAACCAGTGCCAACGGCGGTAGCGCCCCCTGCGCCCCCCGCAAATTTTAAAAAGAGCGATTTGTTATGCCCCAAAATGACCCCAACCCCGGCCAATGACTCGGCTAATCCGCCTGTTTCTAATCCCAATGATCGAATAACCAATACAGTGATTAAGCCTTTGCCGATATCAAGCACCGCCGTTAAAATGCCAGCCACCACGCCCGCCGCACGATAGGCATTGGTACCGCCGGTGCGCCCACTGCCATGCGTTCGGATATCGGTGCCAGTTGCAGCTTTGACGATGAGGTAGCCAAAGGGAATTGACCCGATGACATAGCCAATCACGCCACATATTAAAGAAATAATGTAAGAATTCATATTTTTCTCTCTTATAGACCAACAAGTTAAACATCGCACATTTACGGTAATCTACCGCAGCCATTAGAAATGGCGTGCTTAGACCGCGAAGGCGGTTTTTGTATGCCCAGCGCAGGATTTTAATCCCCGCGCTAGGCTAAAAATCTTTGTTGGCAGTATAAACCGAATTTTCACCCCAAACTGATTCGTAACGACTATACTATGTTGTTATGCTTTCTGAGTCGATTCAGAATTACCTCAAAACCATTTACAAACTGAACGAAGATGGGAGACGTGTCAATACCAATGCATTGGCCGATAAATTAGCGATCTCTGCGGCCTCAGTCACGGGCATGGTCAAAAAATTGGCTGAAATGAAGCTGGTTGAACATGAGCCTTACCAAGGCTTTCATTTGACCCCAACCGGCGAAAAAATGGCATTGGAAATTGTGCGTCATCATCGTTTGATCGAATTGTATTTGATGGAAGCGATGGGCTTCAGTTGGGATCAGGTGCACGACGAGGCTGAACGGCTCGAACATGCGATTAGCGAAGAATTTGAAGATCGTATGGCGGCGCTATTGGGCGACCCCAAACATGATCCGCACGGTGACCCCATCCCTTCGAAAGAGGGCATCGTGGCCGATGTTTCGCGGCGAAGATTGTCTGATGTGAAGGTGGGCGATGTGGTGTTAATTGAGCGGGTGGTCGATGACAATGGCGAACAGTTGCGGCAACTGGGATTGTTGGGGCTTAAGCCACGTGTCATCATTAAAATGATGGCAAATGACCACAGCAACGCCAATTTATGGTGCAATATTTGCCCGCCCAATGACCCATTGCCACCCTATGAGGCTGCCAATAACCCGATTGAGATTAACCGAAGTTTGGCGCAATCGGTATTTGTGAAATGAGCGTAGAGGCACGCCATGCCGTGCCCCTATTTGCATATCCGTACAATACCCCCCACACATGAATTACGAACAGCTATTTAGCGCACGCGGCAAACACGTGCAATCGCCACGCCTCGCGGGTGTGAATTATGAGTTGACTTTTAATTGGGGCTACCCCGACCCAGCCTGTTTGCCAAACGAAGCGGTGCTGGAAGCCGCTGAACGCGCCTTGCGTACGCATGGCCAAGACCCATTGCAATATGGCGGCGCGATGGGCAACCCTAAATTTGCTGATCAATTGGTCGAAAAATTGCGCCGTGATCAGAAAATGGACATTACCCGTGACAATATCATGATCACATCTGGCAGTATGCCTATTTTGGGGTTGATGTGTGATTTGTTTGTGAATGTGGGTGATACGGTCATTGTCGAAGCGCCGACCTTTTTGGGAGCGGTGCGCGTGATGAAAAACGCTGGTGCCAAGGTCATCGGTATTGATTTGGATGCCAATGGCATGAAACTTGACCAGTTAGAAGCTGCGCTAGCAACGCTCAAAGCCCAAAATATCACGCCAAAATTTATTTATGTTATTCCCAATTTTCAAAACCCCACCGGTTTAACCACGCCGGTTGAGCGTCGTCAAGCCATTATTGCGTTGGCTAAGGCTTATAACACCATCATTCTCGAAGACGATGCCTATTACGATTTGCGATTTCGCAATCAGTCGTTGCCCACCATGTATTCATTGGCTGGCAATACTGGCGTGGTGTATATGGGAACCTTCTCTAAAATTTTGTCGCCGGGTATGCGCTTGGGTTGGGCGGTGGGCGAAGCTGGGTTGATTAAAACCATGAGCACGATGAAGGTGGACGGCACCAGCCCATTTTCAACCCACATTGCCGAAGAATTTTGTAAAGAGGATGGTTTAGTAAATAATATCGCCAAAGTGCGGGCGATTTATGCCCAACGCTGTGAACAAATGCAAGATGCCCTGAGCGAATTTATGCCTGCTGAGGTGAAATGGACGGACCCCGACGGCGGGTTCTTTGTGTGGCTCACCGCGCCCGAACATGTCAATATTGCCGATGCTGTCACCAAGGCCCGCGCTCGTGGGGTCGATTTTCAGATTGGGGTGCCATTTTTTGCCGATGGGCGCGGTCAAAATACCGCACGTTTGTCATTTAGCTATGTGCCTTTCGACCAAATGGCACGCGGCATCCAAATCATCGCCGAAAGCATCCGCGAAGTAATGTAAAAATTAATGGTTAATGGTTAATGGTTAATGGTTAATGATCAACCATTAACCACTAACCATTAACCATTAACCATTAACCACTAACCATTAACCATTAACCCACCGCTCTCTACCCACCACCTTGGCATTGGCTACGGCAAAAAACATCTATTTAGCAACCTCAATTTAACTATTGCGGCTGGTGAATTGGTGTGTTTGTTGGGGCCAAATGGCACTGGTAAATCAACCTTGTTACGCACGCTAACTGGGCTGCAACCGGCATTGTCGGGGGCGGTCAATATCTGCGGCGATAAACTTGCGGGGTTGAGCACCGCCCAAATTGCCACACGCTTGGCGGTGGTGCTGACTGAGCGGGTTGAGGCTGGCAGTATGACTGCTTATGAGTTAGCCGCACTTGGGCGCTACCCCTATACCAATTGGGCCGGGCAACTCTCGGACAGCGATCATGCGGTGATACACGATGCCATGCGGCGCACCCGTTGCGAGGCTTTGGCACAGCGTAACGTGGCCCAACTAAGCGATGGCGAGCGCCAACGGGTGATGATTGCCCGCGCCTTGGTGCAAAGCACCCCCTTTATTGTGTTAGATGAACCGACGGCTTTTCTCGATTTGCCGCGTCGTGTCGAGACCATGCGTTTGTTGCATACGCTTGTGCGCGAAACCGCCCGTGCCATTCTCGTTTCAACCCACGAGCTTGATCTCGCCCTGCGTTTTGCCGACCGGCTTTGGCTGCTGACCGAAGATCGCCAATTTATACAAGGCACCCCCGCCGAGCTTGAAAGCGACGGCACTTTGGCAAAGGTGTTTGAAATAGAAGGATGAAGAATAAAGGATGAGGGATGAAGGACGAATAGGAAAGGATGAAGGGTGAAGGATGAAGGATGAAACATTGAGTTTTCATCCTTCATCCCTCATCCTTTCCTATTCGTCCTTCATCAACCAAGGGCTGGTCATGGCCCCATTGGTCCCAAATGATAGCGGCAGTTCGCCCTCGATATTTAGGCGCGGATGTGCTTCAACCTCGGCCCGCAGGGATGGGCTAACCCAAAAATGCTCAAGCGATAGTGTATTGTGAATAAACATCATCTTGGCGCTTTCGGGCACAGGGTTGCCGCAACCACGCACCACCGCGCAAATGGCGCGATGATCATCGGCACAAATCACCGGAACCGACATGCGAAACATGCCAAATGTGCCCGAAGTTAGGCCATTCATATACGTAAAATACCAATCGATCTTTTTCGCCAGCCGCGCTGTGGTCGAATTGGCCAAACCGAGGCCAGAGGCATTGCCTTGGGTTTCGTGTGTCAAATCGAGCACCGAAATGGTCGAGATATCGGGGGTGCCGCCCGGCTCTTTTTCCAGCACCACCATCATGCGGTTAATCACATTTGTATCCATACCTGTGCCGCTGATATTTTTGCCGATCTCACGCAACACCAGCGTATCGAGCTTGGCAAAGGGGATACTCGCCAAATAGCGTTTGGCACGCACCAAGGCCGCCCGTTCGATATCGGTGCCAACTTGATCGGCGGTCAGGCCAATGATCTCGCCGGTATTTTCATAGGCGTTTTCAATAATGCCGACTGCGCCAACAAAATTGGTATTGGCCTCATAAATACGCGCCGCTGGCGCAAGATAACGCTTAAAACCCGGCCCGCCGTATGAATGCATAATGGCCGCGCCATGTTGTTTACCCAAACCAATCACCACCATCTTCGACGGGCCGCTTTCTAGCTCGGCGTGAAAATCGGTGTGGGGTTTAATACGGCTGAGAATAAGACAGTGGTCTGCCGCCATACTTTCTTCGCCCTGATAAAGCGGCGGGCCATCGGGCACTTGCCCAATCACCTTAACCGCCATCGTGGCGCGAATTTCGCACCCGACAAAGGCTTCGGTCACGCCATATTCGGCCAATACTGCCAATTGCCCCTCGGTGGTTGCACCGCCATGGCTGCCCATGGCCGGAAAGACAAACGGCTGAAACCCATGCGCTTTTAACACTTGCACAGTTGCGCGTGTAATTTTGGCGATATTGGCGATGCCTCGGCTGCCCACGCCAACCCCCACCGATGCGCCCGGCTTAGCGAGCCGCGCCTTCATACGGGCAATCAAACCACCCACCTCTAACGCTTTGCGCGTCTCAAGGTCAATATCGTGCACTTGTGGCACATCGAATCGTTGCCGCACTGCCAACAAGGTGCTAGGCAACGGCGCAGTGAAATTGAGACGTTTGATATCGTCAAAGAGTTGGTTGTTCATAGTTGTTGAAAAGGGGCAGGTGGCAGGTGGCAAAGTGGCAAGTTAAAACCCTGCAACTTTCAACTCTGCAACTCTGCCACCTGCCACCTGCATCTAAAAGAACAGTTTTGCCAGCCCCAAAATGCCTTGTTTCCAGGGCACGCGGTGTGAAACCCCGCTGCTGCCTTCAAATTTATGCAAGCTGGCTAAATACCAATCATAATTGCGCACCAGCGCTTGTTTGTTCGAGAATTTGGGTTTATAGCCCAACACACGCTCGGCTTTTTCAATCGACACAAAAGAATCTTTTGAGGCTGTTTCATACACCCACTTGTATAAGGGCGATAGCTTGAGCGCTTCAAGAATACGCAGCGTCCAAATAATCGGTTCGGCGGGCAAGCCGACTACTTTTTTGCCAAAACCGGCTTTATCGAGCACGGCCTGATAATCTTCGCCCATGGTGGTAAATTCTTTTGCGCCGATGTTAAACACATCGTTCACCGTTGCGTCGGGCAGGGTGGCGCACAAATAAATGGCATCGCACAAGTCTTCGACATCGAGCAGTTGATAGCGGTTTTTACCGTTGCCGATCATTGGGAAGCCCCGTTTGTCTTTAGCCCAATCGTAAAGCAGTGCAAATACGCCTAAACGTTCTGGCCCAATAAATGATTTGGGCCGAATAATGGGCACGACCATGCCTTTGGCCCGATATTCAACGCAAATTTCTTCGGCCTTAACCTTGCAAATACCATACGGGCCAACCCCGTGCAAACGATCATTTTCTAACAATGGGTGATGATCAGGGATGCCATAAACTGCGGTTGATGAAATATGAATGGCGCGACGAATACCATTGCGATGCGCCGCTTCTAAAACATTGCGGGTGCCGTCTAAATCGGTGCTATAGATGTCTGCCGGTTTATACAGCGGTAATGCCGCAGCGGTATGAATCACCACATCGATATTTTTCATCGATGTGGTCAATTTTTCGACATCACGAATGTCGCCAATCACTTTATTGACTTGGTTTTTGCAGTCTTCGTAATCAAATTCGGCAATATCGTAACAAGTAACCTGATGCCCACGCGCCAGTAAATAACGAGTCAGGTTGATGCCAAGAAACCCGGCCCCACCGGTAATAAAGTAATGTGCCATGCTCTAATCAACCTTGACAATTTTAAACGCAGTCGCGCCGCCCGGCGTTTGCAATTTTACCGTGTCGCCCAGTTTCTTGCCTAATAAAGCGGCTCCCAAGGGCGATTCATTCGAGATTTTGCCTTTGGCGGGGTCAGCCTCGGCCTTGCCAACAATCATATAAATTTCTTTCAAGTCATCGCCTTGTTCAACCACCGTGACGGTTGAGCCAATCGATACGCGACCTTTATCGACTTTTACATCGTCCAAAATCACCGCGTCACGCAACATGCGTTCGAGGTCTTGCATCCGCCCAAGCAAAAAAGATTGCTCTTCTTTGGCGGCAGTGTAGTCGGCATTCTCCGACAAATCGCCTTGTTTAATGGCATCGTGCAAACGTTTGGCCAGTTCTTCGGCACGAACGGTGCGTAAAAATTCTAATTCATCTTGCAGCTTCTTTTTTCCGGCTGCGGTAAGGTATGTTGCATTGCTTTGATGCGAGTCCATGTAGTCCATTTTATACCAAGCATCTGTGTTTTTGCTAGCTTTTGCGCTAAAAGCTTTTTAGGTATTTTTGTGTACCTTCTTAATAAACAGGGGAAATTAAAACAAATTCTCGCCGAACACACTCTTATTTGATGTTTGACGAAGGCGAAGCCCTCGTCAAACATCAAATGAGAGTGTGTTCGGCATTATGTATACTAATCGCGACCTCAAACGAGGTTTTGGCCGATCTCACTATCCCTCCTGAAGCTACGCTTCAGGAGGGATAGTGAGATCGGCATTCCGCAATTTTTAAATATATTTAGAAGATACCAATAAGTTGACATAAAAAAAACCGCAAGGGTTATAACCCTTGCGGTTTTTTTTATGTCAACTTATAGAGGCTTATTGCACCACAGGCGCAGCTTGGGCTGCAGCGTTGGGGGTGGTCAAGGCGGCATAAACATAGCCAGTGCCAGCGCTCGATTTGACCTGATACCACATGCCATCGGCAGTTTTACCCGTCACATCGATTGCGGCACCATTGGCCAACACACCGATAATATTGGCGCTTGTGCTGGGGCCAGAACGAATGTTGAGGCCAGCGGCGACATTGCTGACGGTTGAAGCACCCGCACTGCTGGCCGCTGCGGTGGTGGCAGCGGGGGCGGTGGTGGTGGTAGCCGAAGTTGCGGGTTGGGCTGCACCAATATAGGCATAGTAGGCCTTCAAGTAATCGTTATAGTTGCTATAGTCTGTTACTTGTGGGGCTTTGCCGCTAGGCGCTGCGGCAGCCGTTGTGGCGGCTGTTGTTACCACTGGGGCGGCGGCGGCAGTAGCGGCAGCACTGGTGGCTGGTTTGGCTGAATTGGCATCGAGCGGGGCCAATGGCGCGGGTTTCGATTGTTGGGCGACACCCTTGGCAACGCCTGTTGGCACAAAGCCTTGACCAACACAAATGCCCGAACCTGACAAGATTTCAAAACAGCTATCATCGACATAAGCATCGTTATGCTCAACGGGGATGGAGGCGCGTGACTGCACCAATGCCAAAGCCTTGGGGCCTTTGGCAACGGCATCAACACTGATCTGATACCACTTGTCGTAAGGTTGATACCAAGCCGAACATACTAATTCGGCGCTGACCATGTTGCGTGGGCCGCCATCTTGTTGGATGCACACGCGAATTTGCATGTTGCCATCGCGGCTAGAGGAAGGCGGAATGGCGGGGTCATTGTCGTTTGATGACCACAGCGACACCCATGACGTAAAGCGTAGCGGTTGACCGGCTTGCAATCCTTCGACCACTTGCATAATGCCAGCGGCTTTGTTGAGCGCAAAATAGTTAAACCAGCGGTCTGAACCGCCGCCACTGTTCACACGATAAGGATAATCGCGGGCAAACGGTGGGCGAAATTCGGGGGTGCGGTAGTTTTGGTCACGCAAATCGGTGCCCTTGGGGGGTTCTTCCCAAAATGGAACCCAGTTCCAAGTGACGTTCAACTCACCGCGCCCATCAAAATAGGCTCCCGGATGCTCGTGACCGGGGTTGGTGAGCAGGTTGACACCGGGTTGGGCTGGGCTGGGGCTTTGGGCCGCCGCCAATTGGGTGCCCATCACACTGCTCGCTGCAACTACGCCGACAACAATTCTTGTCAATGTTTTATGCTTCATGTTACGATCTTTTGATTTACTCCTGTTGGTATATATAAATTGATAGAATCTACCCTGCGCTGATTAGGGCGCTGATTAGGGCGCTGATTAGGGCGCTGATTAGGGCGCTGATTTTACCAGCTTCTCAATGATTCTTGTTGTGAAATAGATTCACAACCTCTCCATATAAAATTCACAACTTCTACACAATTGTTCCCTATGCTTTGGGCCATAAGTTCAGATCATTTTCTGACCTATTTAAAACAACCCAATCTAGATTTGAAAAATTAAATTTGGATTGGGTTAAGACAAAACACAATTAACAAAACAAAGATAAGGAGCAAATGTGAATACAAAAAGAGTCGTTCAAGTCGTTGTCGCCGTATTATTGGTGCTGGGCGTGCTGTTTGGTGCTGGGGTTGTTGGGTTCAGGGTTGGGGTAGCGCAAAGCCCACAAATTGCTGAGCAAATGGCCCAATGGCGACAAACCATGCGTCCACCAGTTGCCCCGGGTGCACCTGCTGCGCCCGATGGCGCAGTGACACCGCCCCAAAATGGCCCATTTGGGCGCGGGCAAATGGGTCATGGGCAAATGGGCCGCGGGCCAATGAACTATGGGCACGGCGCGGGCTATGGCGCCATGCCAATGCGCGGCGGGTTTGGGGGTGGGTTGGGCATCATTGGCGGTTTGTTCCGTTTGTTGTTCGGCATCGCCTTGTTCTTCCTCGTGTTACGGCTGATTGGCCGGTTTATGTGGGGCAAGCGCATGGGCTGGGGTGGTGGTCACGGTTGGGGTCGTCATTGGGGCGGGCCAAATGGTGATGATGTGCCCCCGCATTTCGCAGAATGGTATCGCCGGATGCGTGCCAAGGAAACAGGCGTGAAAGCTGAAGATGCGCCAGCGCCATCTGAAGCACCCAAGGCCGAGTAGCCTTCAGTAATCGATCTGTGAGGGTAATATAATGGTTTGGTTAACACTTATATCACCCTTTAAATGTGCAATCCCTGCTTTAGTGTTACTGAAGCAGGGATTATCGTTTGGGGTCTAAAAAAAATGAATCCAAATTTCCCTGCTCAAGCCCAAAACACGCCACCCCCCATCGATAAATGGAAAGTGCTGATCTCGGTGATGTTCGGTATTTTCATGATCATTATCGATAGCACGGTGGTTAATGTGGCATTTCAAACCTTACGCCGCGAATTTGGTGGCACACTGGCCGATTCACAATGGGTGCTTAGCATTTATGTATTAGCCCTTGGCATCACCACCCCCATTTCGGGTTTTCTTGGCGATCGATTTGGCACTAAAACCATGTATTTGCTTGGCTTGAGCATGTTTTTAATTGGCTCATTTGCTTGTGGCTTGGCCCCATCATTACCATTTCTCATTGCAGCACGCGCCTTTCAAGGCATTGGCGGCGGTTTGGCCCAGCCGCTTGGCCCTGCCATGCTTTATCGTGCTTTTCCGATGAATGAAATTGGCAAGGCCTTAGGTATTTTTGGCATTTCGTTGTCGGTCGGGCCAGCGCTCGGCCCCATTTTGGGCGGCTTGTTGGTTGATGCCAATTTGTGGCGTTATATTTTCTTTATCAATATTCCCATTGGCATTGTTGGCATTGCAATGGGGATGCGTTATTTGCCCAATGTTAAAACCCCAAAAGTGCCCAAATTTGACCCACTTGGTTTAGGCTTGTCGATCATTGGTTTTGGCAGCATGTTATATGCCGCCACCACCGCCGAGGCCAATGGCTGGACTTCTGGCCCCACCCTCGCTTATTTTGGCATCGGGCTTGTTGCGCTGACAGCCTTTGCCATTGTCGAGTTGTTTGTGGTGAAAGAGCCGATGCTGAATTTGCGTATGTTTGCGATTCGCAACTATACCAATGCCACCTTTGTGGGTTATATCGCCACTGTCGCCTTATTTGGGGCCGAGTTTCTCATGCCCATTTATTTACAGGCCTTTCGTGGGCGCACCGCATTAGAGGCAGGCACTATTTTGTTGGCTGTGGCTGCTGGGTCTATCATCACCAACCCAATTGCTGGGCGTTTGTATGACAAAATTGGCCCACGCTTGATTGTGGCGACAGGTTTTGCGCTTCTCATGTTCAATACCTATCAATTGGCACAGATCGGGCCACTTACACCCATCAATACTATTATGGGGCTGTTGTTTATTCGTGGGTTAGGGGTGGGGCTGGCGTTGCAAACCACTTTTACCACCGCACTGGGCAGCGTGCCCCGTGCCGAGGTGACACGCGGCTCATCCTTGCAAAATAGCACCCGTTTTGTGGTGCAAGCGGTGGCAGTGGCGGCACTGGCTACGGTAATTAGCAGCAATATTTCGCCCGAAGTGCGTAATCAACGCACCCAAACCCGTGAGGTTGCAAGCAATGGCAGTAGCGAGCGCTTTGGCATTTGCGAAACCCCCGGTGTGGCAAACGAAGATAATGTGCCCGCCGCTGCCGCCAATTTACCCGCCCCAGCCAAGGCCCAAGCCCGCGCTGCGGTGCAAAAAGCCTGCGATGAAAATATCGTTGGGTTTGAAGCGGCCTATCGCATCACCTTTTTCGCCTCGATTGCGGCCTTATTGGCGGCATTGTTTTTGCCTGGCTGGCCGGGTAAATGGGATGGACGTGCTGGTTTACAGGGCGCGACACGCCCAGTTGTAGGTGGTGGGCATTAATGAAATCGATTCTGGTCGTTGAAGATGAAGCCAAAATCGCCCAAATTGCCCGCGATTATTTAGAACACGCGGGTTATATGGTGACTGTGGCTTATGACGGCACATCTGCGCTTGAAATAGTGCGACGGCAGCCCCCCGCTTTAATGGTATTAGATTTGGGGCTGCCGGGCATGGATGGCTTGGATGTGACCCGCGCCCTACGCCGCACCGGCGCAGCGAAAGGATACGACATCCCTATTATTATGTTAACCGCACGGGGCGACGAGAGTGATAAATTGGTGGGGTTAGCGTTAGGGGCCGACGACTACATGGTTAAGCCATTTAGCCCCAAAGAATTGGTGGCGCGGGTGCGGGCTGTGTTGCGTCGTAGCGAAGCCCCCGCCCCTGCGACCAATGACATTCGCGTGGGCGATTTGATCATCGATATTCCGCGAATGAAGGTGAGTGTGGCTGGGGTGCTGCTCGATTTAACCCATACCGAATTTGAATTGTTAGCAACAATGGCACGCCAGCCCGGGCGCATTTTTACCCGTGCCCAATTGCTCGACGCGGCGCGTGGCGTGTCATTTGAAAGCTATGAACGCGCTATCGATGCGCATATCAAAAACCTGCGCCGCAAACTTGAGCCAAACCCCAACGAACCGCGTTATATCTTAACGGTATATGGGGTGGGGTATAAATTTATGGAGGAAGGATGAAAGGCAAAGGATGAAGGATGAAGGCTGAACTAGTGTTCTTCACCCTTCATCCTTCATCCTTTACCCTTTACCCTTTACCCTTCATCCTTCACCCTTTTATGAGCCATTTTCCTCCTCCCGATTCTGAACGCTGGCGCGGTATGCGGCGGCGAGTGTTTTGGCGCATGGGGGTTTTGATTGGCTTGATTTTGCTGATCTCGGTGTGCGCTGGCACATTTTTATTTTTGCTGTTTGCCACCTATCAAGGCTGGATTGAGCCAGAATTATGGCGACCGACAATGCCGCAGTCGCCCAATTCGCCGGTTTTCCCGGGGCCAATCCCGCGCACACGCAATTTTTTCCCTTGGTTTGGCATCTGTTGGCCAATCGGCATTATTCTATTTATCATCGGCATTGTGCGGCTGGTGCGGCGCATTGCCTTGCCAATTGGCGATTTGATTGTGGCGGCAGGCCAAGTGCAGGCCGGTGATTATAGTGTGCGGGTGGCTGAGCGTGGCCCGCGTGAGGTACGCGATCTCAGCCGCGCTTTTAATGCCATGACCACACGCCTGCAAGCCAATACCGAGCAACGTCGCGCCATGTTGGCCGATATCAGTCACGAGCTACGCACCCCTTTGGCGGTCATTCAAGGCAATGTCGAGGGCTTGCTTGATGGTATTTATGCACGTGACGATGCGCACTTGCAACCCATTCTCGATGAAACCAAGGTCATGTCGCGTTTAATTGAAGATTTGCGCACCTTGGCGCTGACCGAGGCTGGCACGTTGGTCTTGCAATGTGAGCCGACTGATCTGGCTGTCCTCGCCGCCGATGTCGTGTCTTCGTTTCGCCCACAAGCCGACCGATTGGGGATTCGGCTGGTATTGGACGACAAGACTTCAGAAGGTTTTAAACCCTCTGAGGTCTCGTATGTGGCAAATGTTGACGCGGTGCGTATTCGTGAAGTGATTACCAACTTAGTGAGCAATGCCCTACGATACACGCCCGGCGGCGGCACTGTCACCGTCAGCACCCAGCGTATTGACGATGAAATTATGCTGCGGGTGCAAGACACCGGGCGTGGTATCGCGCCTGAATTGTTGACGCACGTGTTCGACCGTTTTACCAAATCGCGTGATTCGATGGGCAGCGGGCTTGGCCTCGCCATCGCCAAACAATTGGTCGAGGCGCACGGCGGGCGCATTTATGCCGAGAGTGTGGTGGGTGTGGGGACGACGGTTGGGTTTGGGTTGGGGGCGAGTTAGGATGTTGGGGGCGGTGTCACTTTGGCGCGGGCTTGATTACGATTGCGGCGATTGCGCAACCAGCGAATGAGCAAAATGGGCGGGCCAAACACAACCAAACCAATCGGCAAGGCAAAGATCACTAGCCAAATTGCCAATGTGCCAAGGCCTTGCAAACCGGTCAGCAATGCCTCAAATGCTTGTTTGGCAATACCCTGAGGCCGCCAACCCGGCAACACCACCGGCTCAGCCAATTTATCAGGCGTCAGCGTCACATTAATGGTCGCCATCGCTGCCGAGCGTGATAAGAAATTCATGCGGCCTTTCAATTGCTCAATTTGCCCCCGAATCTTGGTTAGCTCATTAAACACCTTTAACACATCTTCGGCCTTATCGGTTTTGGCCAAAATACCGCGCAATTGGGTCTCGGCGGCCTCTAAATTTTTGGTTTGGGCGTCTAAATCGCTAAATTCGGCGGTCACATCTTGGCCGGTCACTGTTTCAGACTGCACTTCAATTGCCAGCTTGCGCAACCGACTCATCGTTTCATCAAATTTTTGTGAAGGTATTTTGAGCACCAAAGTGGCCTGCACCCCTTTATCAAATTTGGTGGTGTTCGAAGAATTGACAAAACCGCCCATTTCAGCCACCAATTTTGTGACCGCGCTCATGTCTTCTTCGGTGTTTTTTACCAACAGCTTTAACGTCGCATTGCGAATGACCAAACGCTCAGCATCAACTTGAGCCTGAGCGCTATTTGTTGCGGCGCTATTAGCGGCAACGCCAGAAGGCGCAGCTCCTCCAACAATTGAGGGGGCGGCTGCTGGGCGAGCCGCATTTTCAGCCGGTTTGGCTGGTATCGACATAGCAGCAGGCGAGGCACAACCTACCAATTGCGTAAATAATACGCTAGCTACGAGTAATTTTTTGAAGGGTGTTATTTGAGTGGGCATAGCAATTCTCCTGTATTAAATATAAACTAAATTTTTATTTTTCGGCTACACGTATTGTATGATTTTTGCCGCGGATAGGCTTGATAAAACATTGACAAAACCCTTACAATTGCCCTTGTGAATTACAAACGCTCTCCCATCGAGATCGAGTCGCCCGAACAATATGGCTACGACAAGATCAAACACAACTTAAGCGAAAGCTCGTTTACCGATATGCGCCTGAGCGACCTCGATATCTCGCTCGATGATATCGTTTTGGCCTATGGCGATCACCTCGGCAAACCCGAATTACGTGGCCTCATTGCGGCTGAAGGCGCGGCTTTGCACGCCGATGACGTGATGCTCACTCCCGGCGCTGCCGCCGCACTATTCATCGTCAACACCGTGTTGCTCAAACCCGATGATCATATTGTGGTGGCTTTCCCAAATTACGCCACCAATCTCACCACGCCGCGCGCCATTGGTTGCAATTTCGACCTGCTGACCTTGCGTTTTGAAGAAGGCTGGCGTTTAGATTTAGAGGCATTGGCCCAACGCATAACCCCAAAAACAAAGCTGGTTAGCCTCACCACGCCCCACAACCCCACCGGTGTAATGCTGAGTGAGGCCGATTTAAGGCGGGTGGTTGAATTGGTCGAGGCCAATGGTTGCTATTTGCTGCTCGATGAAACCTATCGCGAGATGGCATTTGGCGGCCTCACCCCGCTCGGTGCAAGCCTGTCACCACGGGTTATCAGCATCTCATCGCTTTCCAAAAGTTACGGCTTACCCGGCATTCGCATGGGCTGTCTTATTTGCCAAGATCAGACGCTCATGCAGCAATTTTTGGCCGCCAAAGAGCAAATTTTCATCAGCGGGTCATTGGTCGATGAAGAAATCGCTTTTCAAGCCCTGCGCCGCAAAAGCGCCATGCTCGACGAAATTCGCGCCAAAATCGCCATTAATTTCGAGGCCATTTCAGGCTGGATGTCGGCCCAATCCCAATTAGAATGGGTGCAGCCACAGGGCGGCGTGGTGTGTTTTCCGCGCATTCGGCTCGACCTGCCCGTCAACCTCGATACGTTTTACCAATTGCTTAACCACAAATATGGCACATGGGTTGGCCCGGGTCATTGGTTTGAGCATGACCGCCGCTATATGCGTATTGGCTATGGCTGGACCAGCCGCGATACGTTGTTGGCAGGCTTAAACACCATTACCCAAGCCATCAATGATGCTCGTCAAGATTAAATTATAAAAATAGATTTCCGCCGAAACCACGATTACCTCGTTGCTAAAGGCGATAGGGCAATTGTGGTTTCGGCATTAAAGCGTTTTATTATGTCATGTTTTAGTGGAAAAATTGCCACTTCGCCTTAAATTAATCTCAATATCCACCATCTTAGCCAACGTCTTCGTTATAATCGTCAACGTCCGAGCGATACAATCATGATCAACGGCAAAAAAATTCGTCTGCGGCACGCCGAGCGTGCTGATCTGCCACATTTTGTGCGCTGGCTCAATACGCCCGACACACGTCAGTATCTCGATGCCATTTATCCCTTCTCACAAATCGAAGAAGAGCAATGGTTTGACAATTTGCTAAAAAGCCGCGAGGCTTACCTCAATTTCTTTGTGATCGAAACCCTCGAAACCAATGAAATCGTCGGCACACTTGGCTTGCATGAGGTCAACCAACGCAACCGTTGGACTGAGCTAGGGATTATGATTGGCGACTCGGCCAATCAAAACAAAGGCTATGGTTCAGATGCCTTGCGCACTTTATTGCGTTTTGCATTTGAAGAACTAAACCTAAACCGCGTACAACTTCGTGTTCATGATGACAACCTGCGCGGGATACATGTGTATAAGCGATGTGGCTTTGTTCACGAGGGCACATTACGTCAAAACTTATGGAAGCACGGGCGCTATCACGATGTCCATATTCTGGCCGTGTTGCGTTCGGAATGGAAATAGGCAAATTTTAAATGTTGATAACCAAACACGAAGATTTTAATTACGGCGGTATCAAACTTTTTTGCGGCAGCAGCCACCACGAACTTGCCAGCCAAGTGGCAACTTTTTTGGGGGTTGAATTAAGCCAACGCGAAATTGTCAAATTCCCCAACGAGAATATTTTTGTAAAGTTGGGTGAAAGCGTGCGCGGCAAAGATGTGTTCATCTTGCAAACCGGTTGCCCGCCTGTTAGCGACAACATTCTCGAAATGTTGATCATGATCGATGCGGTGCGGCGTGGCTCGGCAGCCCGCATTACGCTGGTAGTGCCCTATATGCCCTATGGGCGCAGCGACAAAAAAGACCAGCCTCGTGTGCCCATTACAGCCCGTCTCATGGCCGATCTTATTCAAACGGCTGGCGCCGATCGTTATATTACCGTTGACCTACACGCTGGGCAAATTCAAGGCTTTTTTAGCATACCGGGTGATGAAGTAACCTCATTTCATCTGCTCAGCGAATATTTTTTGACCAAACGGCATGAAATGTATAACCCCACTATCGTTACTGCTGATTTGGGGTTTGCCAAAAAAGGCCGCAATTTTGCGGCGCGGCTGAGTATGCCAATGGCGTTTGTTGAAAAGCGCCGCACCGGTAACGATGCCACCTCTGAAGTGATGACTGTGATTGGCGATGTGCAAGACCGCGATGTCGTGATTGTGGATGATGAAATTTCGACGGCTGGTTCGATTAAAAACACCGTTGCCGTTGTCAAAAATCATGGTGCGCGTGATGTTTATGTCTCTTGCACCCACCCGGTTTTTGCTGGCCCAGCCATCGAGCGGCTACGCGCCTTGCCGATCAAAGAGCTAATTACCACCAACACTGTCCCGATCCCACCCGAACGCATGTTGCCAAACATTACGGTGTTATCGGTGGCACCCTTGTTGGGTGAAGTGATTATGCGCGTGCACGACGGGCGCAGTGTTGGCGAGTTGTTTAACGAGTAAAGGTATCTTTTTTATATTAAGCGGCAAAGACGTTTTTGCCGAAATCACTATCCCTTTATCCCCACAGGTGATAAAAGGATAGTGATTTCGGTGTTTTGCAAGGCCTCTTTAAGCGAATCAAGATTGCTATCAAGCGATTTTTTATACCTCGTTCTTCATTCTTCCTACAGCATATCGTCCAGTGTCCAGTGGTTTTGCCAACGGGCATCGATCTCGTCGCGGATGCGTTGATAGCGAATATCAGTACTGAGGCGCATACGACCCTCGCTGCTGTTATTTTGGGTGGCAGCATGAATCATATAGCTGGTATGAATAACCATATCACCCGCTTCGTAATCGGCCACCAGCCAACGGGTGTTATAGCGGCTGACCAAAGCACTTAGGTCTTTGCCAATGCCGCCAGTGGCACTCATATTTTTGTTGTAGGCATTCAATCGTTCTTCGGGCGAAAATGCCAAACTATGCGCTGCAAAATCCGCTTCCATCTTGCGGCCAAAGGCATCGCTATTTTCAAGATAGGTTAAGCCCCCCATCTCTAACGGCACATCACCCAATGGGATCCAACTGCTCAACACCGAATCGGTGCCGCCGCGCAAATAGATCAAATCATAATGAGCATCGGTGGTTTTGGGATCTTGGGGGTAAGTTTGCCGCACAATCTTGCGCTTATGCAAATATACATCGCCGCCCAACAGTCGTTCATAAAACCCCCACAAGCGCGGCTGCAAGCAAAATGATTCATAGGCTGCCGTTCGCACAAGTTCCATTAACAATTTAGTGCTTTGCCCGCTTGGGTCGCGCCGCCCAGAATAAAAGCCATCGCTGGGGTCCGTGTCATCAGCCACAATGCCGGTCGGTTTCATACGCTCAAAAAAGCGCCGGCGAAAACCAATAATCTCTTGGCGCGGAAAAAAGCCGCGCAACCACAAATACCCCTGCGTCTTAAGTTGTGCCCACAAATCGCCTATCGGTGCGTTTGGATCGCTAGGCACGAGTCGCCCCAATTGTTCATCCGAATTTACCAGTGGATAGCCGTTGCTCTTTAAATCCATGTTTCTCATTATATTTATCGCAAATAAAATGAAATTAGCCGTAAAATTTAAAAATCGGGTTCTAAAAGAAACCCGATTTTTGTTTTTTAGCGAACAATACGTTGTTTAAACTCTTTGACATGGCACATCAAACGCTCTCGAATGTCGCGCCATTCATCGCTTTGCAAGGCTTCTTTGAGCGAATCAAGGTCACCATCAACTGATTCAAGCGTGGTGATGATCTGAGGGCCATTTCCCCACATCGTAAACCATGCCTGTGTTGGGCGTAGCCCAATTTTCATCAGGCTAGGTAATAGATCTTGCACCACAAACTCGAAATATTCCGAGTTGTCTTGCGCTTTAATATTCCAGCTCATCACCGCTTTTGCCATAATTATTTTTTCGCTTCGAGCAAAACGACTTGTGTATCTTCGGGCAAAGTACCACGTGTTACTTTAAGCGAATCTTGGGCCTTGGCTTCGCTTAAGCCCATGCCCTTCAAAAATTTACCAACCACGTCTTGTCCCGCGTCATATTGCATCGGAATAACAATATTTGGCTCGATCAAGCTAACCACCTCTGCCGCTTGTGAAGGGTTGAGGTATTCACCGCCACCGATGGGCAGCAACAACACATGCACTGTTTCAAGTGCGTCGATCTGGGTTTGCGAAGGCACAAACGATAAGCCGCCCAGATGCACAACATTTAAGCCATCGTAATTAAACGAATAAACCGTGCTTTTAAGTGCTGGGTGTAATGCGGCATGATTTGCATCTGCCGATTTCTTTTTATCGGGCCGCATGGTAACGCCAGTAATAAACACCCCGCCCATTTCATATTCGCCCGGCCCATCAACCACACGGGTATCACCACGGGCGGTGCCGCTGACCGAGCCTGTATTATTATGGGTCTCTGCCTCGCGGCTTACCGTCACCACATCCGCCTTTAATTTTGGCATTTCCATACCATTTTGGGGCTTATAGGGGTCAGTAACAATGGTTAATAAATTGCGCTCGGTTAACCGAAAGCATGACTGTGCATGCCAAGTAATTTCCATACAACGCTATTGTAACAAAGGATGATGGGGGAAAAAGGGAGATCATTCGTCTAGCTTGAAATCGGCATTTTCTCAATTTAAGGCCGCACTGAGTATAGGTCTTACACGCTATTTACAAGTTGTTAAAAACCTTATTACATCAGCCTCTACAATAAATTGTATGACCCAAATCGTTGAAACCTCTTTGAAAAAGCTGACACGCCGCGATATGCTCAAGATCAGTTTGGCCGCCACAGCTTTGGCTGGTTGTAGCCGATTGCGCGATAGCACCCGTATTGTGCAGGGCAATAGCCCAGCCACCATACCGACAGCACTTATATTGCCAGCCATAAGCAATAACAGCGGCGCAGCCACCGCCGACAATTTAACTGCCGACCCATTAAGCTGGTTAGCGGTAAATCGCCTAACTTTTGGCCCACGTACGGGCGATGTGGCACGAGTGCAAACAATGGGAGTCGATGCTTTTATTGACGAACAATTGGGATTAGATGACAGCGCCGACAAAAGCAACCCTGTTTTAAATGAGCGCCTCGCTAAACTCGATGTGCCCAAAGCAAGCCCGGCTGAGATTCGGGCAAAATATGACGCAAAACGGGGCGAGGTATTTCAACAAATGCAAACCGCCGCCATTTTGCGGGCGGTGTATAGCCAGCGCCAGCTTTATGAGCTGATCGTCGATTTCTGGAGCAATCATTTCAATATTTACATCGCCAAAGGCAATGGCTTTGTATTAAAACCGACCGACGACCGTGAGGTGATTCGCAAACACGCCCTTGGTAAATTTCGAGATCTGTTAGGCGCTAGCGCCCACAGCCCCGCCATGTTATTTTATCTCGATAATCAGGCCAATCGCAAGGGCAAACCCGATGAAAATTATGCGCGTGAGTTGCTCGAATTGCATACATTAGGGGTAGATGGCGGTTATAGCGAAAAAGATGTGGTTGAATTGGCACGGGCGCTAACGGGTTGGTCGATTAGCGGTATTGATTCTGATCAGCCGGGTGAATTTCAATTTAGGGCACAGCAACACGACGATAGCGAAAAAAACGTGATGGGGGTGAAATTACCCGCCAAGGGCGGCCTAAAAGATGTTGAAACGATTTTGGATATGTTGGCAGATCACCCCAACACCATGAAATATATATGCGGCAAAATCGCCAAACGCTTTATTAGCGATTCGCCACCAGCCAGCGTAGTGCAAAAAGGCGTTGCCGCGTGGGGCGCCAGCAAAGGCGACCTCAAAGCTGTGTTTGGGGCGATCTTGCACAGCGATGAATTTAAGCAATCTGCGGGGCAAAAATTAAAACGCCCATTTGAATTTATTGCGGGGGCATGTCGCAGTTTGGGTGCAGATGTAAATGTAGGCCGCTTGATGTTGGAGTATTTTCGCCAAATGGGGCAACCACTATTCTTTTGGCAACCGCCCAATGGTTATCCTGATGTAAAAGGGGCATGGTTCGAGTCATCCTCATTGTTGGCGCGTTGGAATTTTGGTTTGCAATTGGCAAACGGCAGCTTACCCGGCAACACCGTCGATATTACTAAACTTATGCCAACAGGTGTGGGCCGCATTAGTGACGATCTCATCGATAGCTTATCACTGCGGCTGCTCGGCAGCCCATTACCCGCCGCCACCAAAGCCACACTGAAACCTTTTGCCAATGATAAACAAGTCAACATTCTCACCGCATTATTGCTCGCCAGCCCGCTTTATCAAGTAAGGGGGTGAGGCTGGAATTACAAAGTGGAAAGTAGCAAGTGCAAAGTGGAAAGCAGAAAATAATCGGTAATAAACGATGATGGCTTTCGTATTTTTTACTTTCTACTTTTTACTTTGCACTTTGCACTTAAAAAGGAGATTTATGCTTCAATCACAACTTAAAATCAATTTGCCGTCGTGGATGCCGCGATTCGCATTTGCGCCACAGGGTCAAGCGCCGCGCGGCGATGTGTTGGTATGTGTTTTTCAGCGTGGGGCGATGGATGGCCTGAATGCACTCGTGCCGGTGGGCGATAGCAATTATTATCGCAACCGCAGCAAATTAGCCATTGCCCAACCCAAAACAGGCGACAGCAAAAGTGCGATTGCGCTCGATAATTTTTTTGGTCTGCACCCGGCATTAAAAGGCTTGAAACCAATTTGGGATGCCGGTCAACTTGCGCCAATTCATGCCTGCGGCTCGCCCGACCCAACCCGCAGCCATTTTGATGCCATGCAGTATATGGAGGCGGGTGCGCCGGGTAACAAATCATTGGGCACAGGCTGGCTGGGGCGGCATCTCATGACCTTGAATAATGGCAATACTTCGCCATTGCGGGCGGTGGGTATGGGCACAATGTTGCCGTCATCATTGCGTGGGTCGGTTAGCGCGACGGTGATGAAGTCAATCGTCGATTTTCATCTGAAAGGCAACGCCGCACAGGCTGCCACCATTCAACAAACCCTGATGGCGATGTATGCCGCGCCCGAAAATGGCGATGCCCTGCTCAAACAATCGGCAACCGAGATCGAAGCGACGGTGAAATTATTGAGCAAAGTGAATGTCGCCAGCTATAGCCCTGCCAATGGCGCAAAATACCCCAGTGGCGATTTTGGCACTGGCATGATGCAAGTGGCGCAGTTGATTAAGGCCGAGGTTGGGCTAGAAGTGGCGTGTATCGACATTGGCGGTTGGGATACACACATCAACCAAGGTGGGGCCGAGGGCCAAATGGCGCGGTTGCTGACCGAGCTTGGCGATACGCTGGGGGCATTTCATGCTGATCTTGGCGACAAGATGAAAAGTGTGCTGGTGGTGACGATGAGCGAATTTGGGCGGCGGGTCGAGGAAAACGGCAGCGGTGGCACTGATCATGGGCACGCTAATGCTATGTTTTTGTTGGGTGGGGGTGTGGTGGGCCGCAAAGTGCATGGCGCTTGGCCGGGTCTCGCCAAAGAAAACCTCGATAATGGCGATTTGGCGCTGACTACCGATTACCGTGATGTGCTAAGTGAGATCATCAGCAAACGCTTGAGCAATGCCAAAATCGCCGAGATTTTTCCCAATTACACGCCGAAGCCGAGGGGCGTAGTGTTGTAAAAGAAGTAAGAGCCAAGAGCCAAGAATCAAGATGCAAGCGTAGCAGATCTTGGTTCTTGGCTCGGGAGTGTCTAGTTGACCAGAGATAAAAAATCAGTCAAAGGCCTGCGCTTTATTTATGCTATGGCTCATCATTTAGCCAACCTTTTACGATTCAACCTTAAATTTTTTTGAATTTTTCTGAGTGACGAACCACTTTTCGGGCGGCTCAGCGAATCAATAAACAGAGCAATAACGATAAAACAACTTATATTTTCAATAAGACAATAATATTTATAATCTCAAACGCACTTTGCTATAAATAATATTTTTAGTGTTTTATGGTGTTGTGCCCATTGACTGGGCAATGAATCTTTGGGCAAGATGTTGAAGACTTTATCATTTTTGGTTATAGTTAAGGATGACAGCACACGCTGAATTCAAAGAAAGGAGGTGCAATATGGTTACTGGCAGTGGCGGCATTGGTGGCTAATTAAATAGCGACCGTAAAAATGATAGGGCTGCAGACCTTCATTTTAAGCCTGCCAGCGCTTTACAATAGGCGCTATGACTAGCCAAACCAGTTATAGGCGGCGGTCTTGTGACTGGGTTTTCAAACCCGCCTACAACCATTTGTTCAAGAGGCTATTGTTGTTCGCATCACTCCAACTTTTTTGTGTTAGCGTTATGGACCAATCGAACATGCTTGAAAAATATCAAAAACAATCATCTATCATTGAAAATATCATTTAAATAAACATGACAAATATCATTGATATTCAAAGCGTTTTCAACTTAAATATTAATACATCCAAAGGCCGATCCTGTATTGCTTCAAATTTTTGAAAGTAAAGGTAAGATAGATATGCTTGCAACTAACGCGAATTATTGTGTAATAACTTGCGTTCTTTTTCTAAGTTTTAACGTTGCAACGGGAGTAACGAAGCGATGCGGGCGCAATTACAGATCAAGCAAAATGCGAAATTGTGGTTAGGAATGTTATCGGGTGGGGTAATTTTGGCGTTAAGTAGCTGTGCTTTGTCGCCGCTGGCAGAGGTGCAACCTAGCGTGTCCGACTCGCTGGCAATCGAAAATCGGCAATTGCGGTCAAATGATAGCTGGGCGTTTTTGGGTGCTTCTCGGCGGGGCGGGCAACGAACAAGTGATGAGGGCGCAACTGTTTTGCCAGAAGATAATGATAAAGCTGTTATTGCCTCGGCAACGCCCTCTATTAATGTAAATGCGGCCCGTTCGGTTGCTGTTGCGACTCAAATACCACAATCGAGGGCTGTGGCCAAAATAGTGCCGAAGCAGGCCCCAGTCAAAATCGCGCCAAGGCTTGCTGCAAGTGGTAATGGGGCTGCCATTGTGCGCCCGCCAATTTTGCCCAGCCCGACACCAGTTCGCGCAATTGGCGGCGGTGAGCCAAAGCCTATGGTGACGCCAATTGGTCAGCCTCAGCCGACCGCAACTGCTACAGTTGAGACAGATATTTTTGATCCAGCAAATTCGCCTTATGCGACTCAGCCTGTTGCTCGCAATGAGGCTAGCCCCA
>CAMDWA010000048.1 GCA_945877855.1 Thermoflexus hugenholtzii JAD2
GAAGCCGATGAACGACTAATGACGGCGTTACGGCGCAGTGGCATGTGGAGCGTAAAACATGGCTGCGAAACTGGCGAATGTGGGGCCTGTAGCGTGCTGGTGAATGGCAAATTGATGCCAACTTGTATCATGCTGGCGGGGCAAGCCGAAGGCAAACACATTGTCACGGTTGAATCGTTAGACGAAGGCCCAGCCAAACCATTGCACCCCATTCAACAATGTTTTGCCGAAACAGGTGCCATTCAATGTGGCTATTGCACCCCCGCCATGGTGTTGGCCACCAAACAATTGCTTGATAAGACCGCCAGCCCCAGTGAGGCTGAGTGCCGCGAGGCGATTAGCGGCGTTTTGTGTCGTTGCACCGGCTACGTCAAGCCAATTGAGGCGATGTTGCGGGCGGCTGCCAAGGCTCGCGGCGAAGCCGTTGACCCAATTGACCCGCGTGAAGGGGGCACGGCCTTTGAATCGGTATTCGGGCCATTACGTAAATCGGCAGATTCTGACCCGACCGATGATCTTGGCGATGACCACAGCGGCAATACCCAGACGCGCACCCAAACCAAGATCAAGCCGATCACACTGACCGAAACCCAATCACCCACCGATGTGGTGGGTCGCCCCGAAATGAAGGTAGACGCAGTGAAATTGGTGAAGGGCAAACCGGTGTTTGCCGATGATGTAAATTTGCCCGGCATTTTGCATGCAGCGATGTTGACCAGTCCGCATGCCCATGCCCGCATCAAAGCCATCGACACCAGCAAGGCCAAGGCGCTCAAAGGCGTTCATGCGGTGTTGTGCTACAAAGATGTTAAGCGCGTCATTTATGCCAGCGGTGGGCAAAGCTACCCAAACCCTCCGCCGTGGGATCAGGTATCGCTCGACAGCAAGGTGCGGCATGTGGGTGATCGGGTGGCGGTGGTAGCCGCCGAAACCCCCGAAATTGCGCGGGCGGCGCTTAAGTTGATTGAGGTGGAATATGACATTTTGCCCGCCATTTTTGACCCGCATGAGGCCATGCGCGAAGGTGCAGTGATGATTCATGATGAGCCAGATGCAATTAAGATTCATGATGCCAAACACAATGTGGCAGTGGAATTGCATGCCAAAGTAGGGGATGTAGAGGCGGCATTGGCAGCCTCTGACCGCGTCTTTGAACACACTTATAACGTGCATCAGGTGCAGCAAGCCAGCATTGAGCCGCATATTGTGGTGACGTGGTGGGATGAGGATGAGCGCTTGGTCATTCGCACCGCCACCCAAGTGCCGTTTCATGTGCGGCGCATGGTTGCGCCTTTGCTTGGCTTGCCGGTCAAGAAAATTCGTGTGGTTAAACCCCGTATCGGCGGTGGTTTTGGCGGCAAACAAGAGATGTTGATCGAAGACTTATGCGCACATCTCACCTTGGCGACAGGCCGACCCGTGCGTTTTGAATATACCCGCGAGCAAGAATTTATCAGTGCGCGCTCACGTCACCCGATGACGGTGACATTTAAGGCGGGAGTGATGAATGACGGCACACTCAAGGCACTCGATTTGCATATTGTCTCGAACACGGGCGCGTATGGCACCCATGGCCTGACAGTATGTAGCGTGGCGGGGATGCGTGGTTTGGCGACTTATCGCTGTCATGATTTGCGCTTTGTCGGCAAAATTGCCTATACCAATTTGCCCACGCCGGGCGCATTTCGTGGCTATGGCGCACCGCAATCTGAATTTGCGCTTGAATGTTTGATGGACGAAATTGCGGCGGCGATGGGCTGGGATGAAGTTGAATTTCGCTTGAAGAATGCGCTAAAAGTGGGCGACCCAGTGCCGATTACGGGTGCGGTGGGTGAAGGTGAACATGAAGGCTCGCTGCAAATTATCAAGAGCACCGGTTTGGTGCAATGTATCGAGCAAGGCGCGGCAGCCATTGGCTGGGATCGCAAGTTAGACACGATGTGGACGCAAGACCCCATTCGCCCACACGTGCGGCGTGGGTTGGGTATGGCGGTGTGTATGCATGGCACGGCGATTGCTGGCTTAGACATGGGCGCGGCCAGCGTGAAGATGAATGATGACGGTAGCTTTAATTTGTTGGTTGGCGCAACTGACCTCGGCACGGGCAGCGACACCGTGTTGGCCCAGATTGCCGCTGAAACCTTGGGTTGCCCGCTGAATGATGTCGTCATTTATTCGTCTGACACCGACTTCACGCCATTTGACACCGGGGCGTATGCGTCATCGACCACCTTTATTTCGGGCGGGGCGGTGAAAAAGGCCGCTGAGCGGGTGCGCAATCAAATTTTTGAACGCGCCGCTAAGATGCTGAATATCAATTTAGAATTGCAAATAGAAAATGGCAAATTAGATGACAATTCTAAATTTCAGGGCTTTGTGTTGCGTGATCGGCGTGTGATTGCGCCCAATGGCGCGAGCGTGAATTTGGCCGAGGTGGCGCTTGACAGCTTGCACATGAATGATCAGCAGCAGATTATGGCGACGGCCTCACATATGTCGCTTGAATCGCCGCCGCCATTTGCGGCCCAATATGCCGATATTGAGGTGGATACGCAAACTGGGCAGGTGACGGTGAAGAAGTTGGTGATGGCGGTCGATTGTGGCACGGCCATTAACCCACAAACGACGATGGGGCAGATTGAGGGCGGTTTGGCGCAGGCGCTGGGTTACGCTGTCAGTGAAGAGATGGCTTATGACGAGACGGGGCGGGTGATCAACACCAAGTTTGGCGATTATCGCATCTTCCAAGCCGATGAAATGCCCAAGATTGAGGCGATTTTGGTGCCGACCTATGAGCCAAGCGGGCCGTTTGGGGCCAAGGCCGCCGCCGAAATTCCACTCGATGGCGTTGCGCCAGCCGTCGCCAACGCCATTTGTCACGCCACCGGCGCTCGCATTCGCAGCTTGCCGTTTACGCCAGAGCGGGTGTGGCGAGCGTTGCAGAATTAATGGAATACAGCTTAGTGTGCATCTGAGGCCGCGCCTAAAAGATGAATGGCCGATTTCACTATCCCTCCCCCAAGTGTAGCTTGGGGGAGGGATAGTAAAATCGGCGAAACCTTTTATCAACATATGTTATGAGCGAGTATCAATATTATGAATTTGTAGCGCTTGACCGCCGCCTGACCGCTGCCGAGATGGCAGAATTACGGGCGTTGTCAACCCGCGCCGAAATCACGCCAACCAGCCTGACCAACGAATATCATTTTGGCAGCTTTAAAGGTTCACCCCAAAAGCTGATGGAACGCTATTTTGATGCGCATATATATGTGGCAAATTGGGGCACGAACTGTTTTATGTTGCGTTTGCCACAAACGGTATGGAACAAAGATGCCTGTGCCGATTATTTTGCCGGTGATTGGTTTGATTTTGAGGAAGCTGGCAAGAATATTATTTTGAAGTGGGAATATAACGAAGAGGAGGGGTTCGAGGAGTTTGAAGGCGACCAAGGTTGGATGGCGAAACTAATCCCAATTCGTGAAGAATTAGAGCGCGGCGATTATCGTGCCTTGTATTTGGGCTGGTTGATGGGGGTTAGCGCAGAAGAACTTGATCTGGATACGATTGAACCTCCGGTGCCACCAAATTTAGGCACATTGAGTATGGCCCAACGGCATTTGATTGAATTTTTGAATATTGATGAAGATGTGGTGGCGGCAGCGGCGCAGGCAAGCGTCAATTTTAAAGCGCCTGCGGCAAGCTCGGCCAGTGACATGGCGCGTTGGGTTAGGCAATTGCCAGCCGCCCAAATGCAACATTATGTGCTGATGTTGTTGCAAGGCAATGCGCTAGAAGCTGAGCGTGAATTGCGCAAACAGTTTAATTTGGCTAACAAAAGCGGCGAGGCTGCTGCCAATGAGGCTGACCGCCGTGATGTCGCCACCTTGCTTGCACTTGCTGACAAAATGCGTGAGAAGCGCTTGGCAAACGAAAAGCAAGCCAAACAACGTGCTGCAATAGAGGCGCAAAAAAAACGCAATGAATATCTGATTCAGGTCGCCAAAGATGCAACTGATTATTGGGACAAAGCCCAAGCAATGGCAAACCTTGGTAATGCCAGCGCCTATGATGCCGCCACTGCTGCGCTTAAAGATTTGTGGGATGCGCACAGATTGCAAGGCACAGAATCGCAATTTCGTCAGCAGCTTCGCTCGTTCCGTGAAATCCATTCGCGGCGACGTGCCTTGATGCAGCGGTTAGATGAACAAAAATTAGGGATTTAACCGTTTACCCCATTGGCTGCCGAATGATCGTCTTCCACTTGGCGGGGTCAGCCTTGCGAATGTCGCTGAGATAAATTTCGTGGTGTTTGCCGCGCAGTTGTGCCCCACAAGCCTGAATAAACTGATGCACCTTCTCGATGGTTGGGCTTTCGGCTGAGAATGGGCCAATGTGCATGGTTTGGGCGGCTTTTCCTTCACTAAACGCCTCAAAACGCACACGATCGAGCGCTGGTGACGGCTTTTTCTTTTTTTGCGTTGCCAATGCTTGCACAACTAGCGCTTCGGTCACATAATCTGGCTGCATCATCAACATCGTCCAGCGCTAATTGCTTTTATCTTTGGTGCTAAATTGGGTCATATCGTCGGCCCACCACAACCCTTCGAGCGGCATCACGCCATAGTCAATGGCTTGTGGCCCCTTTTTGAGCATAAATTTGAGCGTATACGACAGCCCAAACAACGCTTCTACACTCTCTTGATAGGCTTGCGATGTATTTGGGTCGCCCGTGCCGTCAATCATCAAATAATTCAAAGTAGGCACATCGACCTCAAGCACTTTATTGGGCGGTGGCGCGTAAAGTGTTTTTAGCTGTTTTTTAAGATCAATTTTTGCCATGATTACCCATAATTTTACATCTTCTCGATCATTTGGGGGTCATTCCCAAATGACAGTTCCGCTATCGTTTTGACCCTTACAGATTTCGATCAAAATTTGTTTTATTGCTTTGTTTTTTCAGGGTGATGTATACTTTTATACATCACTTGATGAAAATATGATGCACCGCACCCAAATTTACCTTCAAGATGACTTATATGAACAACTAAAGCGCCGCTCGTTGGCTTGGAATATAAGCATCTCTGAATTAATTCGCCGCTCGGTCGTAAAAGACTTGCTAAATACGCCAATTGATGAGGCACGTTTATTTTTTGAACAACTTGTGCCGTTAGAAAGTTTTGCGAATGTTGAACCTGAGTCTTTTGTGCGTGAATTGCGTGACAAAAGCAGATTGCTACGCGAGAAAAATGACCAACACACCTAGTCAACTGTTGTTAGATACCGATATCGTTATTCATTTGTTGCGAAAAAATACCAAGATGGTGGCGCAATTTCTTGATTTGAGGGCGCAAGAAGTCATTTTTTTGTTATCACCCGTCGTGGTTGCCGAAATCTATGCCGGAGCACTACGCCGCGAATATGCGCAGATTGAAATGTTTTTGAATTTGTGCACACCATTAAGTTTAGATGTGGATATCGCTCGATTGGCGGGTCAATATGCCAATCAATTGGGCAAAGCGTTTCAAGGTATTTCGCTTGAGGATTATTTGATCGCAGCAACAGCAAAACACTATCGCTGCCCACTTTGGACAGGGAATCGCAAACACTATCCGATGGATGATATTGTGTTGTATGAGGCTTATAACTAACTATATAGCAGTTGATTGATAGCAGTTGATTGGTTGAATAGTTGAATAGTTGATTCATAACTTGTAAGTGAACCAATCAACCAATCAACTAATCAACCAATTAACCAATCCACTAATTGCGCTCCAGCAAAAAATTAAGCACATCTTGGGCCGAATAGCTGGTTTTGCCTGCCCGCACAAATTGCCCGACTGTCACCAAATCATCGCCAGCCGTGATAATGGGCTGCTCGAGATAGCCACTTTTGCGCAATTGCGGAAAGCCAGCGGTAGCCAGCAAGTTATTGCATAAGCACGAGCGCCCGACCGTGTCTTCAATTTTGCCGCCTTTCTTGACATAATCGTCAACTGGCTCAGCGGCGCAACGATAGCCAACTGAATCCCCATCTTTTTTATAAACACTGCGCAAAAAGCCGAGATCGCAGATGCGCGGACGTTCGGCGTAGGCGGCTGGGTCAGACATCGTGCCTTCCATCAGCGCCACTTTAAATGGAAAACCGGTGGGCGAGGTCAGTGGGCTAGTGAATACTTCGGCTTCTTCGTCTAACACTTTGCGCAAAATCTTGGCTTTTAGTTTGGTTTCCATCCCCGATTCATCGCACAAAGCAAAGGCTGAGCCAACTTGAATGCCCGCCGCCCCGGCTGCCAAGGCGGCCTTGAGTTGGCCGGGGTGACCATAGCCACCAGCCAGCCAAAACGGCAAGCCAAATTGCTTCATCTTCTCCAAATCCACCACGTCTTTTTCGCCGTAAATGGGTTCACCCTTCTCATTCAAACGCACCGGCCCACGTGGGGGCGCATTATGCCCACCGGCGGTTGGGCCTTCGATCACAAAACCATTGATCGCGCCTTCGCTGCGTTTTAGCAAGGCTTGGGCCAAAATAACCGATGAAATAATGGGCAAAAATTGAGGGCGCTTAAGCGGCCCTACCAATTCGGCGATGCCCGGAAAAACTTGGTTGGGGTCAAAATGAATACGGATGTCATCGTCGGGTTTGGCCCCCAAGACGTCTAAACGATATGAAACGGGTTGATGATTGGCGAGCTTGTCTAAAATGCCCGCTATTTGGGTCGGAATGCCTGCGCCCATGATGACGACATCGACCCCAGCCAACATGGCCCCATATAACGAGGCCAAATTGGGCATTTGCACTTTTTCGAGCAAATTGACCCCGACCACGCCGCTGTGCCCTTCTTTGGCTAGCCACACTTCAACAAAATTAGCCATCGCCGTAATTTGGTCGAGAAAACGTGGGGGTTTGATGACATAGGCTGCGGGGGTCTTGTAGGGCATGTCGGGCGTTTTGCCGCCTTCAACATAATGACGGCTGAGGATGTCTTGCACTGGCTCGGTTTGTGGAAAACTTGCCATCGCGCGACGCACATGCCCATCTAAGTCGCCATCACGCAAACGGCTGGCCAATACACGGCTAATACCAGTTCCTGATACAACCCCCAAAAAACCAGCCAGCGAAACTGCTTTTGCCAATTTCCAATCAGAAATTGCGACACCCATGCCGCCTTGAATAATTACAGGTAGATTCATTATTAAAATAAAGTTGCTACTCACCCATTTTGGTGGTATGACACGGATTGCCGTGCCCCTACTATTGCCGCCTATCGATTTTACCAAGATAAAGCGCGTGTAACCACAGCTTTTGCCAATTGTTTAGCACTTTTTTAATACGCGGTATAGTAGCCTAGATTATGACAATTAAAGCCATTATTTTCGATATCGGCGGGGTGTTGTTGCGCACACTCGATTGGAGCAAGCGCTATGAATGGGAGCGTAAGCTCAATTTGCCGCATAATAGCCTCGAAGCCTTGGTGCATGGCACGACCCTGAACACCGAATTTGAACGCGGTGAGCTGGCGTTTGAGGCATTTTGGCAAGAAGTGGGGCGGCGCTTGGGGGTGCCAGCCGACCAAGTGACACAATTTCGTGAAGATTTTTATGCTGGCGATACCCTCAATCTTGAATTGCTGACCCAAATTCGCCAATGGCGCAAGGCTGGTTTCAAAATTGGCATTATTAGCAATGCCCCGCCCAGTTTGCGCATGACATTACAGCACCGTTTGCATATTGTCGATGACTTTGATCATATTGTGATCTCGGCGGAGGTGGGCGTGCGCAAACCCCATGCCCGCATTTATGAAATGGCACTTGAGGGCTTAGACGTAACGGCGAAAGAGGCGGTGTTTGTCGATGACCTCACCGAAAATATTGCTGGGGCGCGGGCGGCAGGGCTGCACGGGGTGCATTTTACTGACACCGCGCCTGCTGTGGCGGCGATTGAGGCGTTGTTAGCTTGAGGATTTGGTCCCCGCTGAAATCACCATTGCTCGATTCTCGTAGGGAATCGAGCAATGGTGATTTCAGCATTATTTCAGCCCACTTTGCACAAAGCTAGCGATAAATTGGCGCTGAAAAACGAGGAAAAGCACCAACAATGGCCATACCACGAGCAGCGTGCCCGCCATAATCAGGCTCCATTCGGCCCCGCTTTCGCTCATTTGGGTGAATGAGGCCAAGCCCACGGTCAGCGTGCGGGTATCGACACTGTTTGTCACCACCAAAGGCCACAAAAAATCATTCCAATGGGATGAAAGCGAGACGAGCGCAAAGGCCGCCAAAGCTGGGCGGGCGGGGGGAATATACACATGCCACAGCGTTTGCCACCAATTTGCGCCGTCCATCTTTGCGGCGTCTTCATAATCGAGTGGCACAGTGCGAAAGGTTTGCCGCATGAGAAAGGTGCCAAAGGCGCTGGCCCAAAATGGCAACATGATGGCTACTAAATTGTTAAACAAGCCCAAACTGCGAATGGTGGCGTAATTTGGGATGATTAAAATGGCGATTGGCACGAGTAATTGCAGCAAAAACAACAAAAATAAGGCATCGCGCCCGGGGAACTTGAGCCGCGCAAAGACAAAACCAGCCAAAGTAATGGTGAAGATTTGCACAATTAAAATGCCAAACACCACGATGATGGTATTGCGATAGTAAGTGCCAAACGGGGCTGAATCAAGTGCTTTGAGAATGCTGGCGAAGGAAAATGAGCCGCCCCACCATGTGCTGCCGATGCTAATAGGCACATTCGGTGGGCGAAAAGACAGCGCAATTGACCATAATAATGGCACCGCCCACAACAAACCTAGCCCAAACAATACGATCAAATTGAGCGATTGTGTCAATTTATTGCGCATCAAAACTCCGTTGGTCAGCAACAACCGTATTGGCGATGGTAAATATGATGAGCAATACCAGCAGCACCACCGTTTCTGCATAGGCTAGCCCTGAATCTTGAAAACGAAAATTGGTTTCGTAAATATTAAACAGCAGCAAATTGCTGGCGTTGTTGGGGCCACCCTGAGTCATGACATACAAATGATCGACGGTTTGAAAAGCATTGGTGACAGCCACCGTAATGACAAAGATGGTGGTTCCGCGTAACAAAGGCAAGGTAATATAACGCATGGTATGCCACGCGCCAGCGCCATCTAAACGCGCTGCCTCCATCACATCGGTGGGCATACCTTGTAAACCCGCCAAATAAAACACCATCAAAAAACCGGTTAGTTTCCAAATAATGACAAAACTAACCGCCCACAGTGCCCAATCAGTGGTGCCCAAAATATTTTGGGCTTTGCCCCCAACTAACTTAATGAAGGTATTGACCAAGCCGAAGTCAACATTAAACATTAGCAGCCAAATGCTGGCGGCGCTGACCATTGGCAAAATGGTGGGGTAAAAAATGCTTGAGCGCAGCCAACCGATACCACGGATGCGCTGATTTAACAAAAGTGCAAATAAAAAAGCCAAAATAACACTAATTGGCACAACAATGGCAATAGCAAACAGGGTATTGGTCAGCACTTGCCAAAAATCGCTGTCGGCGGCAAACAAACGCACATAATTACCTAAGCCATCCCATACCGGCTGGTTGCGGGTGGCAAGATTACGCCGGTAAAAACTGTTGATGATGGTTTGGGCGACAGGTAGCGCCGTAAACATCACCAAAAATACCAATGATGGCAACAATAGGGCAACGCCAAGCAAAATGGCGCGGAGTTTGGAAGACATAGGGTGGGGCGAATGGGGTGGCAGGGTGACAAGGTGAAGGGGTGACAGGGTGATCGTGAAAACTCTATTATTCGGATCACCTTGTCATCTTGTCACCCTGCCACCTTGTCATTCCTATTTAAACTGACTCAACACTTTATCTGCAGCGGTTTGGGCATCAGCCAAGGCTGTTTTTGAGTCTTTTTTGCCTTCGACTGCGGCTTGAATGGCATTGCCGTAAATCTGTTGAATTTGAGCGCCTTGATGGCTGGTCAATTCTTTTTGCGCATATTGCAATTGGTCACGCGCAACCCCATATTGTGGCTTTTCGGCAACCAATTTTTTCATCACTTCGGTGTCGTAGGCCGATTTGCGTGAGGCGATATAGCCTGTGTCACGGCTCCACTCGGCGGCCAATTCAGGCGAGCTTAAAAATTGCATCAATTTCCAGGCTGCGTCTTTTTGTTCTTGTGGCGCGGCTTTAAAGATGTATAAATTGCCACCGCCAGTTGGCACGCCAAAGCCAGATTTACCCGGGATGAAGGCCACGCCGACATCGGCTGGGTTGGTGGCTTTGCTTAAGATATTGGTGAGCGAGCCGGTGGTGTGATAAATCATCGAGGCTTTGCCAGCCAAGAAGGCATCGGGGGTGGTGGCCCAAGGAATGACACCGGTCGGATGCACCTTGTCTTTTTGGCTCAAGCTGACGAAGAAGTCGAGTGCTTCGAGTGATTCGGGAGTGTTAAAAAACACTTTGTTTGGCTCAGCGCCCACCACATTTTTGCCCAAGCTGATTGGGCCAGCTTGGAACAACCAATAAGGGAAGCCGTCGCTAGGCACTTGTAGCCCCCAGCGATCGCCATTGGGTTTGGTCAATTTCTTGGACGCATCCAACAATTCGGCCCAATTCTTAGGCGGCTTTTCTGGGTCTAGCTCGACTTCTTTAAAGTGCGCTTTGTTGTAATACATGACCGGCGTACTGCGTTGGAAAGGCACGCCCCATACTTTACCGTTTTTATCTTTGCTGTTTAGCATAAATGCCGGGAAAAAATCATTGACATAGGCATCACCAGCTTTTGCCAAATAACCATCGAGCGGCTCGAGCAAATCGGCATCGAGTAACGATTGCAAATCGGTGCTGAGCAATACCGCGACGGGTGCGGGCTTGCCGCCACCTTGCACGGTGGTTTGAATCTTGGTTAACACATCGGCATAGCCCCCGGCAAAGGTCGCTTTGGCAGTAATACCGGGGTTGGCCTTGTTAAATCGCGCCATATAGTCGTCCATTATTTTGGCAATGGGGCCACCTACGGCAACGGGGAACAGCAGTTCAACCTCGACATTACCTGCCGCCGGTTTTGCAGCTTCGGCGGGCTTTGCGGGTTCGGCTGGTTTGGCAGGCGCGGCGGTTGGGGCTGGCGGTTGAGCACAGGCTGCCAATACTGTTGCCAACAATACTGCGCTCATGTGCTTGACTGAAAGGGTAGGAATTTTCATTTTTTCTCCTTAATCATTGACCAACATTATGTGAAACAATTGATTTTTCAACATCATGTCAGGATCGTAAACATATTGTAATACTATTAAGCACAGGTTAAGCCGCGACTTGCGGCCACAGATTACAATCGACTTAATTTTTAGTTTAATAGGAGATTTATGTCAGATTCAGTCGTTCTTACCGAAATTCACGGCAAAGCCGGTCTTATCCGTCTTAACCGCCCCAAACAACGCAATGCGTTAAATGGTCATGTCATGGGCTTGGTAGTCGCCGCCGCCGAGGCTTTTGATGCCGACCCCAACATCGGCGCCATTGTCATTACTGGCGATGACGCGGCTTTTGCCGCCGGGGCCGATATTGCCGAGATGGCAAATGCCACTGTGGTTGATATGTTGACCAATGGTCGCATTGAATTATGGGATCGTTTGAAAAAGACCAAAAAGCCTATCATTGCGGCAGTGTCGGGTTTTTGTTTGGGGGGGGGCTGTGAATTGGCGATGTCGTGCGATATGATGATTGCGTCTGAAACCGCCCAGTTTGGGCAGCCCGAAATCAACATTGGCGTTATTCCCGGCGCTGGCGGCACTCAACGCATGACCCGCGCTGTTGGCAAGGCCTTGGCAATGGAGATTGTGCTGAATAATCGCTGGTTAAGTGCCAAAGAAGCGTTGCAATATGGGTTGGTTAACCGTGTATTGCCAGTCGAGAGTTATTTGGCGGCGGCGCTTGAGCTTGCCAACCAAATTGCGGCCCGCGCCCCGTTGGCGGTGCGCATCGGTAAAGAGATGGTGAATCAGGCTGCCGAAACCTTTCTTAGCGATGGTTTGGCCGAAGAGCGCCGCGCCTTTTATGTGCTATTTAGCACCGAAGATCAAAAAGAAGGTATGAAGGCCTTTGTTGAAAAACGCAAACCCACTTGGGCGGGTAAGTAGACACCCCGTGCTACACCTCCCGTTAGAAGGTGTAACAACGGCTTTTCAATAATTCGAGGTGTCCCCAAAAGACAAAATGCCAAACTCACGATCACTTCATGCTTGGCGAGGGCGAAGCCCTCGCCAAGCATGAAGTGATCGTGAGTTCGGCGAAAATTTGTTTTAATTCCCCTGTTCACATATGCAAAATTTACTGTTGCTACATGGCGCATTGGGCGCGGTTGATCAATTTGAGGCATTGAAGCCAATGCTACAAACGCAATTTGTGGTGCATGTGCTCAATTTTGAGGGGCACGGCGATGCGCCCGATGCCCAGCGCCCCTTTCGCGCCGAGCATTTTGCCGCCAATGTATTGGCTTATTTGGATGCGCATGAGATTGCCCAAAGCCATGTGTTTGGCTATAGCCTTGGCGGGTTTGTGGCGCTGACGTTAGCCCAAACCCAGCCGCAACGGGTGGGGCGTATCGCCACGCTTGGCACAAAATTTGGCTGGACGCGCGACGCCGCCACCAAAGAAGTTGGGATGCTTGACCCGCAAAAGATTTTGGCGAAAGTGCCTAAATTTGCAGAAATGTTGGCGAAACGCCATCGCACCTTGGGCTGGCAGGCCATGTTGACCCGCACCGCAGAATGTATGCATTATTTTGGTGAGATGGGCGGCCTGACACCGGCGCAGGTGGCTACCTTGCCCCACGCTGTGCGTGTGATGATCGGCGACCGCGATAGCACTGCCGATATTGTCGATAGCCTCGGTATTTATCGCGCTTTGCCACAAGGTGAATTTGAGGTGTTGCCGCGCACGCCGCACCCCTTTGAGAAAGTGCCGCTCAAGCGGTTGTCGGTAGCGTTGCTTGATTACTTTTTATTAAATTAACTTGACAATGTCACAATAGCAAATGTAAACAAGTTTTCGCCGATTTCACTATATCCCTCCTACCGTAGGCAGGAGGGATATAGTGAAATCGGCATATGTCTTTCTTAATCTGACATAGTGATTTCGGCTGAAATTTTTTTAATGACAGCTGTTTATTGAGAAGATACACCTGAGCGATGCTACAATTTAACAACTGATCAAAACTGATTTGTTGACCATACGAAATACAGGTTATTTTTACGTTACAAACCAAAATACCAAAATCGGGCGCATGATGTTGGGGGTAGCAATGCTATCTGCCATCTCATGCGTCTTTGCGTTTATATACTAAGCACGGGCGAATGTTTATTTTTGCCCAATGATCAAACATAGACAATGCAAGAAAAGAGAATTACAGACGATTTAGAAGTGTTATTGACGGTTTTGCCACCATCATTGGCACAGTCGCTGCGCGAGCATGGGCGATTTCATGAATTGATTGAAATTGTGATGGATTTGGGGCGTGCGCCAGAGGCACGCTATGCGGGCAGCAAAGATGAAGAGATTTTGCTGCGTGAGCGTGAAATTACGCACGAAGAAATTGACTATATTTTAGAGCGCATTGGCCAGATTGACGATGACAACCGCTCTGGCATTACACGCACATTGCACCGAATCTCGGTGATTAAAAACCGACGCGGTGCAGTGGTCGGCATTACTTGTCGGGTGGGGCGGGCGGTGTATGGCACCCTCGAAATCATCAAAGATATCATCACCAATGGCAAAAGCATTTTGTTGTTGGGGCGGCCCGGCGTGGGCAAAACCACCATGCTGCGCGAGGCCGCACGGGTGCTGGCCGATGGCAGCCGCGTGGTGATTGTCGATACCTCCAATGAGATTGGCGGCGATGGCGATATTCCACACCCAGCCGTCGGGCGGGCGCGTCGTATGCAGGTTGCCACCCCCAGTCGTCAGCATGAAGTGATGATCGAGGCGGTTGAAAACCATAACCCGCAAGTGATTGTGATTGACGAAATTGGACGGGCTGCCGAAACCGAGGCGGCCCGCACCATCGCCGAGCGTGGGGTGCAACTGATTGGCACGGCGCACGGCAAAACGCTGGAAAATTTGATGTCGAACCCGACCCTCAGCGACTTAATTGGCGGCATCGAAAGCGTGACCTTGTCTGATGACGAAGCACGACGGCGGCACACCCAAAAAACGGTGCTTGAACGACGCGCCCCGCCTACGTTTGATGTGTTGATCGAGATTCAAGAGCGCACAAAATTGTTGGTGCATCATAATGTGGCCGAGGCAGTCGATCATATTTTGCGTGGGCGGGTTCCGCCCAGTGAGTTGCGTTATTTTGGTGAAGATGGGCAATTGCATATCGAGAAAACAAAATCGACTATGCCGGTTGAAGATCGTAGCCGCCCGATGGAGCGTGGGCAAGAGCGCGGCATGATACGCGGCGAACCGCGCCCAGCGCGTGAACAAGAGCGCGAACATGAGCGCGATTTTGACTTTGACCCGCCACCCCATAGCCCCGCCCCCAGCAATGGGCATGTGAATGGCAATGGCGACAGCGGACAATTGCTTGAAGACCCATTGGCACAGCCCGAAATTAATTTGCCCGGCGGATTGTCAAAATTTCCGACACGGCTGATGCAAATCTTTGCCTTTGGCTTGCCGCGCAATCGTATGTTACAAGCCATTCGGCATTTGGGCATCCCAGCGCAATTGGTCGATAGCGCGGGTGATGCTGATGTGTTGGTCACCTCAAAAGCCTACTACCGCCAACGCTCCCGTGCCATTACCGATGCCGAGCATCGTAATATCCCCATTTATGTCTTGCGTTCAAATTCTGAGCTGCAAATCGAGACGGTTTTGGGCGGCTTGTTTAACCTGAGCGAGGCCGAAGCCACCCCGCTCGACACCGCTATCAGCGATACCGAAATCGCCATTCAGCGGGTGTTGTCGGGTGAGCGCTCGGTTGACCTGCGCCCGCAAAACCAATTTGTGCGCCGCAAACAACACGAGCTTGTGCGTGCTGCCAATCTCATCTCACATTCATATGGCAAAGAGCCATACCGCCGTGTGCGAGTGTTTAGGGACTGAGGATGAAAGGATGAAGGATGAAGGATGAAGGATGAAGGATGAAGGATGAAGGATGAAGGATGAGGGATGAAGGATGAGGGATGAAGGATGAGGGATGAAGGATGAGGGATGAAGGATGAGGGATGAAGGATGAAGGGGGAGGGGTGAAGTATGGAAGATTTAAAAAGCCGGACAAAACATTTTGCGTTGCGGATTATTAAGCTATATTCATCTTTACCGGAAACAGTTGAAGCCAATGTGATCGGCAAGCAAATGCTGAGGTCTGGAACATCAGTTGGCGCAAATTATCGAGAAGCATCAAGAGGGAGATCAGAAGGTGAGTTTATTTCAAAGCTTGGTATTGTGTTACAAGAGCTGGACGAAACGCAATATTGGCTTGAGCTAATTATCGAAAGTGAAATTCTGCCCGAATCTAAACTTAAAGATTTACATGATGAAGCGAGCCAACTCATCGCAATTTTTACCGTCATTGTTAAAAACGAAAAAAAGAAACTAAAGTAACTACTTCTCTTTCATCCTTCATCCTTCACCCTTCATCCTTCATCCTTCATCCTTCATCCTTCATCCTTCATCCTTCACCCTTCATCCTTCACCCTTCATCCTTCACCCTTCACCCTTCATCCTTCATCCTTCACCCTTCATCCTTCACCCTTCATCCTTCATCCTTTTAATTATGTCGATAGATGTTCGCTGGCTAAAGCCCCAAATTGAGCGGGTGACCGAAATGACGATTGCAACGCAGACACAGCGGGCGCAATCGGTGGCAACGCTGGCTCAATTTTTTGCCCGCGAATTTGATTTGCAGGCATGGCAAGCGACCGTAGACGCGGCGCGGGCGGCAGATGCCAAGCTAAACGCCGCGCAATTTGTGGCAAATGAGGTGGCGAATGGGCATTATGGCTTTGGCGAAGACCCCTCAAATTATGTCTTGTTGTGTTCAGATGGCTCGCAAATTTTGCCAGACCGGCATAAGCCAGCCTTGTTTGGTCTCATTCATGTGGCATGTGTGTGTTTTGTGTATGGGGCCACGCCAACGGCGGCGCTTGACGCGGCAATTGAATTTTGTGAACAGCGTGAGGTGCGTTTGTTGGGCGAAGATGCCTTGTATGACGACAACGGCGAATTAAAACCGACCGGCGAAATTAGCAGCGAACGTGATTTTTTAGAGATTGAAGTCTTGGCTGAACGTGCCGCCGCGTTTCAGCGGGCTGGGGTGCGGGTGGTGGCGCTGGCCGACGGCGCAATTATGCCTTTTTCGTTGCTCAATGATCGGATGCCCGAGAAAATGGCGCTTGAACAAGCCAAACGGATTGGGGCCGCGCTCGATAAATTACGTGATTGTGGTGCCATTATTGCGGGTTATATTGACCGCCCCAATAGCAACGCGTTGCTCAAAACCATTGCGCTTGGGTTAAACGCGCCAATAAAACCTGTGCGTGGCAATGCACAATGGGCTGGGGTATTTGATCGCCAATTAATCGAGCCGATTTTGCCGCCAGCGCGCCGCACTGCTTTGTTTGACCCCAATTGGCAAAGTATCGGTGCGCAACGTTTGGCTTATGCTGGGCATGGCATGCGGTGTTGTTATGCCAATTTGGCCTCTGATTTGTCGGCAGATGAGGCCGATATCATCGGTAGCCAATTTTTGCACCCCGAAATTGTGCGGTTTGAGATGCCCGCTTGGTGCGCCGATGAGGTTGCGACGGTTTTAGCCATTGCGCAACGGCATAGCAAAATGGGCAATGGTTACCCATTCTGCTTAAAAGCTGCCCATGAAAACGCGGTGATTACCAAAGATGACCAAGGCGAGGTTGAGTATGCTTTGCTTCATGCTTTAACCCAACGCGGTTTGTTGTCGGCGACCTCGGCGAAACAATCGGCAAAAGACCTACGCTAGCCCATAAGCCAAGAGGCGCGTCTGGGGACGCGCACTAAGCGACGCTGTAGACTACCACTTTTATTCAGCCGAGGCCGTTGATGGCTTGTAGAAATGCCCAAGCCCAAGCCCTAAAAGCAAAGGCAATGCAACGCCGATAGTAGCGCCAACAATGGCGGGCAAAAATAAGGGCAACAACAAGCTAAACAAAAAGGCGAATGGCACACCGGCAATAAAACCAGCCACCAAATTGCTGGGGCTAGAAATTTTTAAGCGCAGCAAATAAACGAGAGCAATGCTCGCGATGAGGCCGCCGGGGATAAAAATGAGACCATCGAGTAAAGCGCCGACAAATTTGCTAAACCCAAAACGGATGGTAAAGATGCTAATATGTAAGATGGGTAATAAAAGGGCAATGGGAATAGCCCAATACCAGGCTGGGCTTGGGGTATCGGTTGAGGCCGGTTTCATTTGTATATGATCTTAACTCATTTTCGGTGCAACCATGCAATGACCCTTGACGCTGGCAATGCCCATATGGTCAAGGTTTATTGTGTGGTTGCGACATTATGTTTTTTGCAGCACGTTTGGGTTTAAAACCGCAGGTGTTTCACCGTCAATTTTTTATCCATCAATTGTTTTAGCGAATCGATGCCAATTTGCAAATGCAAATCAACAAAGTTGCGCGTAACGGTATGATCGCCAACCTCGGTTTTTACCCCTTCGGGGGTCATGGGTTGGTCAGACACCAATAATAAGGCCCCAGATGGGATGTCATTGTGAAAACCGGTGACAAAAATGGTCGCGGTTTCCATATCGATGGCGGTCGCGCGAATACGTGATAAATAGTTTTTAAAATCAGCATCCCATTCCCAAACACGGCGGTTGGTGGTAAATACGGTTCCGGTCCAGTAATCTTGATTGGTGTCGCGGATGGTGGTTGAAACTGCTTTTTGCAGGGCAAAGGCCGGTAGCCCGGGCACTTCGGGCGGAAAATAATCATTTGAAGTGCCCTCACCACGAATGCCCGCAATGGGAAGCACAAACGCACCCACACCGATTTTTGATTTTAAACTGCCACATTTGCCTAAAAACAATACTGCCTTGGGTGCAATGGCGCACAATAGATCCATGATGGTAGCGGCATTGGGGCTGCCCATGCCAAAATTGATGATGGTGATGCCATGGGCATGGGCGCTACGCATGGCGCGATCTTCACCAATGACAGGCACGTCAAATTTTTCGGCAAATTTACGCACATAATTATCGAAGTTGGTGAGCAAAATATATTGACCAAATTGATCGAGCGCCCGTCCGGTATAGCGAGGGAGCCAAGCATCTACGATGTCTTCTTTTGTTTTCATAAAAAGCCTTTAATAAAATAAAAACGCCGACTTCGTGCGAAGTCGGCGTTTAGATATAGTGATCCCAACGGGATTCGAACCCGTGTTTAAGCCTTGAGAGGGCTTCGTCCTAGGCCACTAGACGATGGGACCTTGTTAGGGGGTGTATTTTACCATAATGGGAAGTGCTAGGGTGCATTTGATTTCAGGGGGTAAGGCTGTTCAAAAGTCAGCACTTCACTAAACCCGTCATCTCCGCGAAAGCGGAGATCCATAACGAGGCCGGTCAAAAATGCGGCAAACCAGTCAACCTACGCCTGTCTGGTTATAGATTCCCGCTTTCGCGGGAATGACGAGGTGACTTTTGAACAGCCTTGCCCGAAGTTGAATGACCCCGCCCCAAATAGGTGTATTTTTTGGGGCGGGCAAATTAAGCGTTAGCGTTCTGAGATGAAGATACCGCCTAAAGCGCTTCAAGCGCTTTAGGCGGTCTTCATGCTATTGGGTGATCAACCATCATGACGACTTCTTTCGGCTTATTCCCATTCTGCATGTTTAAATCCAAGCGATTTTGCGTTTTCACTCACCGCGCGTTTGGTGTGGTCATTGGCCCCCTGTTCAAATTCGGCTTGAATCTCTACCGTGATGTTAATTTCGGCGTTTGGATCACTGGCAAGCACGGCGATGATTTCATCTGCGATGTCGCGCAAGCGCATCTTGGCCGTTGCAGCGCTGATGTCAACCGTGCCAATAAAATGGCGCGGCTTTTGTGACACAGGCACAGGGTCTGGGCGTATCGGCAAGGGGGGATCAACCGTGAGGCCCCCGGGTTTAGGGGTGTTCACGGTATTCACAGGTGGCTTTGCCGTAGCAGGGTAAGCAGTCTGCTCCGTCGGTGAAATTGCTGTGGGTAATCTCACGTTCTGCGCAGCCTCAACTTGCTTCGCCCGTTCAATTTCAATCAACAACAGGGTGTCATCCAACTGCACAGTCGCATCGCCAAACTTAAAACCTTCAAATTTGCCATCGCGTTCACCTAAAGCCGTGCCAAAAAATTCCTTGCTGCCTGCACCGGTCTTGATCGCCTGTTCAAGCACCTCGCGTGTTTTTAAGCGTGGCAAATAAATATACCGCAAGGTATCTTCCCAGAATGTCATGGCTTTCACTACGTTTTTATCTGCTTTCCAATACAACTCTTTCAGTTTGCTTCGCAGGTGAATGGCAGACCAAGTTGTAATGACCCATTCATTATCCAGACATACCCGCTCTATTTCGGGGCCAATGGCCGAGCCGCCCGTATTTAATGGCATCGACTCGACCTCTAGCTTGCTTATGCTGGCTTTTGCTTGGGATGGACACAATAGCCAGCGGTAACACTCACGCGCGACCCGTGGCAATACCTCCTCGGCAGCTTGCAACTCTTTTTTGGCCTGTCGAACTTGCAAGGTGTCGAGCACTAAACGCATCGCCTCAACATCCTCAACAATTGAGTTCCAAGCCAGTGCCACCCGCATACAATCACGTAGCCGCGTTAACGCCCCATAATCGGGGGCCAAAAATAACAGGCGGTTGCCGCGATACCGTGGGCTATTGCCATGCTGACGCACATGATCGAGCACAGCATTGATCGCCATACGCCCCTCTTCGCGCGAAAATGACTGGTCGGGGGTTAGCACCACCAAGCGTAGCGCACTGTCATCTGGCACATCGCTGGATGGGGCGAAGACATGAACACCATCAAAGAACCGTATCCCCGCCGTTAGCTTGCTGATCACCTCTTGCATACGCGCCCGCACTTCGGTTTTTTCATCGAAACGTTGTTTGCGTTCTTCCATCTCGCGGCGTAAATTGGCGCGTGTATCAAACCAAAAACGGGTGACCTCTTGCGATTTGTCGCCACTCGAACTCAGATAATGCAATTGGTCTGCCAGCCGATTGAGTGCGTCTGAGTAAATGGAGGCGGTTTGACCGGGTTGCAGACAACCCAACAGCACCCGCGACCGCTCGATACCCCGAATGCCCGGCTTGGCGCTCACTGAGGCTGGCGCGCTGCTTAAGAAGATGGTGCGTGCCACCCGCCGCGCGGCCTGCACTTGACCAAAACGCGGCTCTTTACTTTCCAAGGCTTTTGTTTCGGCCTTATCGCCATCAATATCTCGATCCATCACCGGATCCCAGCCGGTCTTAAGGTAATAAATCAGTTCGTTGCGGGCATTCCCATCATACAGCGGTAAGCTGCCGGGCAAGATCATCAGGTCTTGGTTATTGTCTTGCCACAAGCGATAAATGACCTTGGCCATCAGCTTTAAAACCCCACGCGTCCGTTGAAACCCCTCAATCGTTGTCCATTCTTCATACAATTGGCCAAAGACTTCTGGGTGAATGGGGTAACTGTGCTGCATTCGGTCGAAGTAGCGCGTCTCTTGGGTTTCTTGTGGCACTTTGGCCCCTTCAGCCACATACATATCGGCAAAGGCCCGACACACCTGATCTCGCGCCTTGGCGTCACGGATGGTTTCGAATAGCCGTCGTCGCACAATTTCAAAGGCTTCTTCGGGGGCGACGGTTTTCCATAGGGCTTGCACGCGGTTGAACACGGCTTCGAGCGTTTTTAACGCGGCTACCCCGCGTGGCCCACCGGCTTGGCTGTCTGATTCTGGCAATGAAGCCAAAAGCACCACATTGGGAACCAGTTTGGCGGCCTCGGTGAGGGACTGGATAAATGACAAATTGCTGTCGAAGGTGCCGCCGCTCAGGGCTTGGCTCTCGGCAAATTGACGAATGTAAACGACCAATTCATCGAGCAACACCACGCACGGGGCAAAGCGGGTGAGCAAGGCACATAACACGTCTTTGCCCGGCGATGTGCCATTGCGATCGGCTTCTTTCAGCATCAAATACCCAGCTTCGCCGCCCAATTGCCATGCCAATTCACCCCAGAGCGTATTGATCACCTGTTTGCCATGTTGCCAAGCTTGACCCGGCGCATGGGCTGCCCCATCTAGCACCGCCACCTGTGCCGATGGCACATCCATCACCCCAGCGCGATCGAGCAAAGTCGGTATTCCCTGCAAATCGCGCAAGGCGCAGCGCCGTGAGGCCAAATGATAAACCGCCAATAAGGTGTGGGTTTTGCCACCGCCAAAAGCGGTTTGCAATTGAATGACGGGTTCGCCGCCCTTGCCATTTAACCGCTGCACCACTTGGCTGAGCAAATTGCTCATGCCTTCGGTGATAAAGGTGCGCTGATAAAACGCCTGAGCATCGCCATACTCTGGCGTCGCGCGGCCTGTGCGCACGGCAGTGAGGTCAGCCGCAAATTCAGATTGTTGAAAGGTGCCATTTAATACATCGGGATGCGGCACGATCACTTCGCGCCAAGGTTTTAGGTTCATAGCAGCTTGCCTTTATTCGTTAAATAATCGTTCTTGGATGGGTTTGGCGGGTTTGCGCTCGCTAGCCCCTGCGGCGGTGGCCGCACTCTCGATGCCGCTCCAACTGGTGATGAGTTCATTGTAGGCACGGGCATCTTCGGCTTGGCCGAGGCGTTCGCACAAGGTATAGAGGCGATAGGCCAGTTGGCGCACCGCTTCAACCTTGCCGCCCAAAACGGTGAGCATGGCCCCAGAGGCCGCTTCGCCGCCGTGTTTCAGGGCACGGATGAGCTGGTGCAGGGCTTCCCAGACCGGTGTACGCGCATCCTTGCGCGGGTCCCAATCGCTGGGATACTCGGCCCACTTGAGCAGACGCACCTTGCCGCTGCCACTTTGCAGCACCCCAGCTTCCTTCAGCGCCCCTACGCTGGTGGATTTGGAGCGGGCCAGCACATCGGCTTCGCCAAATGCGCCGTCACCCCAATGATGCTGCTCGAACCAGTGCAGGCAAAACTGGGTATCGGCATCGAAATCGTCTTCGGCGAGGAAGCGGTTGATGAGTTGGAGGGCGGTGCGCACACTCATGGGCGTGCCATCGGCCTCGAGCACGGCGGCGTATTTGGAAAAGACCGCCATGCCCGGCCCAATGATGGCCTGTGAAAGGTCGACTGGGGCCACCGGCGAACGCTCGTCGCCGGAACCCTTGGTCATCTCGTCGAGCGCCTCGGGCAGCACGCCGTTCAACTCGCGGATGAACTCGCGGCGGGAGATGGTGGGCGCGTCGGCGGGGCGCTTGCGGCAGACGAGGACAATGCTGGAGGCGAGAGAATTAGTTCCTGAACTTATCATGCGCGTGGAGTTCTCGGTCCGCATGGGCCAGGTGCCAGTAAGCTGTAAACCAGAGCGGTTTACAGCCTCAAGGAATGTTTCCCATCCGGTTGAGGACGTTGCGAAATCAGCCTCAACCTCAGACTGTTTGAAAGCATAATAAATTGTTATCGGCCCCTCTGGATGTGCCTGCGTTGCTACGCGGTGCATCGCTTCGGTCATGCCAGTTAGGAAAAAGTGTTCTGCTGTCTCTTTTCCACCATGTCGATAGGGCGCGGCTATCAGTTCTTCGGCTTTGGGAACCGCGATCGTGGCGAGAAGGGTTGGGAATGTTGGACGTAGTGACCGACGCAACCAAATATAGAAGAAGTCGGATAAATCGGCATAAGCAATATTGTCGTAATAAGGGGGGTCGGTTGAAACCCGCTTTTGAAATGAGACATTCTGAGATCGCGCATCCGCTTGGGTTGCTATCCCTCGAACCCTCGGATCAAAGCGGGCGACTGTCTTGGCATTCCCTTCGATAATTCCCAGAAAATCTCCTCCCGCCCCAGCGAACGGGTTTACATCTGCGTAATCCCAGACCATCGCAATAGCCTGCCGCCCAAAAGCTGGAGCAGTCTTTCCCTCACCTGCCCGCCATCGCGACAGAGTATTGAGAAACGTCGCCGATTTACTTGCCGCAAATGCTAAAAAAACGCTGACGGCTTCGGCGTAAGCAGTTGCTCCGATCCCTCCAGCGTCCAAACTTGTGTCATTTATAAGCAGATCGCTAGCGCTGGCACTGGCGTCGATGCGAATCTTCTCTCGTGCCTCCGCTACCAAGTCACTGAATGTCGACAAGGACACAAGCTGGCGAGAAGTAAAAAGCTCATGCCAATATTTGAACCCATAACCACGCCCACTGAGCAGGTCTTTGCTTTCTTGGTTCATCTCAACCTCAGGACGCCAAGCGGGTTCGGATGAATCGGCAACAGCCTCCATTTCTCGTGTGGGTGAAAGGTAGACCCTACCCCGGACTCCTTCTGCCACAATCGCCATCAGTCTGTGCCCTGCACGCTTTTCTATGAAGGCCTCCCGAATGTGTTTTTGGTCGATGGGAATGTTGGATATTAGACACCTAAAATTAGCTCCCCTTCCTAATTTCGTTCCATTCTCTGCTTCTAACGGCGGCGTGCCCATTTTTACAGTGAACTTGTATTCGTCCCCGTCTACGATGGGTTGCACATAAACCTCTCTGCCTTCTTTGCTTGAGAGGATGAAGCTGGACGCCAGTGGCACATCCACATGCGAGAACGCCGGATTGGGACTCTTGACCGTCCGTGCCCAGAGCCAAGCGATGACGGTGAGCTTCTGGCCGACGAGCGGTTTGAGGTCGGGCCGTTCCTTCGCCATCTCCGCCGTGATTTCCACCGGCGGATAGAGGTGGCCGATGCGCTTCTGCGCTTCCTCGCGCATCCATTCACCGTAGTAGCGCACGTCTTCCGCCAGACCGCTGGCCCCGGGCCATGAGGAATGATGAAGGTTGAAGGATGAAGGATGAAGCTCGGACTGGGTGGCCTTGCCCTTTAACTTTTTGCCTTCGTCCTTCAGCCGTTGCGCTAGCGATACCGGCGGCCTGCCCGCGAACTTGGGCGGGATCTCGATCATGGCCTTGTTAATCAGCACGGCCACGGGGTTGAGGTCACTGGCGTAAGCCTCCAGCCCCAGCCGTTGCGCCTCCAGCGGGATGGTTCCGCCCCCGGCAAAGGGGTCGTGCAGGGCGGGTAGCTTGTCGGGGTTGAACAACTCGGCGGCTTGCGGGTGGTCCTTGTTCAGCGCGCACACCTCCCGCCACGAGCGGCGAATCTCGGCGCGGGCACGCTCCAGTACTTCTTCATTGGTGGTGTTCTCCCACAGCACCAGGTCTTCAATAATTTTGAACAGCCGTTTCCGTTCGATGGCGGCGTCCTTCTTGTTTTTGCCATATTTGAAGCCGCCACCCTGCTGGTAGCCGGGGTCATTGACCAACTGCGCAAAGATGACCGCCCGCGCCGCCGCCAGTGGTCGCCGCGCCCACCACAAATGCAGTGTCGAAGGATGCCCATGCCGGATAGACTTCTCGCGTGCACAAGCCGCATTGATCGCATCCAGCGGCAGGGCGACTTCGATCAGTTTGCGGGGTGATTTGATGGGGTAGTCGGTCATGGTTTAAATTCCTTGGGCGCGGGCGAGCAATACCTTCAGGTCATAGTTGACCGAAGACACACCCCAGCCGGGTTCTTCTCTGAAGGGGTGCGGCACATAATGCGGGCCGTCAATACTGTCGTCTTCGCCAACCAGCACAATCGCGAGGTGGTATTTGGGGCCTTGGTTCCAACTGTGAAAAATTTCATTTTTGGTCACGGTGACGGTGGTCGCGCCTTTAATCCGGCCCTTGACCTCGATATGACGTGGTTCGGGCAACTTGCCCGCCACCGCAGGCCCATACGACGTGAGATCCCAGCCACATTTCTGGGCCGAAACATCCACCACGCGGCAGCCCCATGTTTCTTCCGCCCGCCGGACGGCGTTCATGGCCAGCATCTCAATCCGCGAGCGGGCGACAGGATCCGCCGAGAAGGGGGCCGTGACGGCATCGGGGGCTGGTTCGCCGCGCAGTTTGCGAATCAGGCCGATCGGGACAATCAGCGCCCCACTCAGCAACACCGGGGTGGCCGAAGTGACGTGACGCATCGACTGTAACTCGCGTTTGCGACTTTCTAAGCGTGATTCCAAATCGCTCAGGGTGCGCCGCATATTTTCAAGGGTGAGCCGCACATCTTTGCCCGCGGCTTTGTCATCGGTCAGTTTAAGATAGCGGTCAGACAAAAACCTAATTTCGGTGCTCAGGCGTTGATGCACGGCGGCCAAGGTTTTATCAACCTGTGCAACCCGCCGTTCCGATACTTCTTTAAAATGTTCTGGCACCAAAATCGAGGCGGCCAACGCCAAGGCGCGTTGGTCTAGCCCAGCCGTCAGCCATGCAGCGTTTAAAATGTGGTTTAACAATGGGCGATCTGTCGCCGCCAATGGTTCAAGATCGAGATGTGGCGCCCAGCCAGCAAAAGTGGCGCTGCCATCTTGCAACACGCGCACAAATTGCAGCCGAGTTGAAATCACTTGCCCATCGCCCGATTTCACATCGTGCGTCAGCAAAAACAACAAAGCCGGTTGTAACCCGTCATCCAGCGGGTCTACCAAAATGCTGCCTTGGCGCAACAAATTGGCGTGTTTTTCCAAAATAACGTCGCTCAGGGCCAACATCAATGGGTGGCCGGGATGCAAGATCTGGGCTGGGGCCAATCCGGGCCGCTCAGACGGGCGCACAGCGTCTTTGGTAAAGCACACCCGTTCGTAGCGTTTAATCACTGGGCTAAGGTCGCGGCGATTGCGCCCAACCATCATCCGGCTGCGCTCGCGCAAGGCTTCAGGCACAAATGTGATCTCAAAACGGTCGCGTTCACGCGGATAAATTGTGCCACCTTCAGTGGCAAATGCTTTTAAAAAGAACGAACGCACAAAATAGGGTTGCAGTCGGCGGGCCTCGGCTTGCTCCATCTCTTCTTTCACCCGAAACAGGCGTTCGGCACTCATGCTCTCTTGGGCCAAGGCATCGCGGCTGAGCAACTCACGAATATGCTCAAGATCAAGCGCCGCATCGATTTTTAGATTTAGCTTGGCGCGTATTTCGGGTCGCTCACTATAACGAATGGCTTCGATCAGCAACTCCTTTAAACTTTTACCGTCAAAGACCTCGCCCAAAATGTTGAAGATTTGGCCTTGCATGGCCGTGCTGACCACCTCTAATTTTTGTAACAAACGTGAAAAAACCTGACCTTCGCGGGTTTTATTCGCCACAAGATTCCATAAATGACAAACCTCTTGTTGCCCGATACGATGGATGCGACCAAAGCGTTGTTCCAGCCGGTTTGGGTTCCACGGCAAATCATAATTGACCATAAGATGGGCATTTTGCAGGTTAATGCCCTCACCAGCGGCATCCGTGGCGATCAAGACACGCACCTCGGGGTCAGACCAAAAACGTGTCTGTGCCTCACGCCGTGCATCGCGGTGAATGCCGCCGTGAATCACCACCACCTCATTTGCCCTGCCACGCATCCGCGTGATTTGCTTGTGCAAATAATTGAGGGTGTCGCGGTGCTCTGTAAAGATAATGATCTTGCGCAAACGGCCATTCGCGTCAAACAATTCGGGGGAATGCTGAAGAATTTTTGATAATTCATCCCATTTACGATCCTTTTCTGATCCCACCACCGTGCTTGCTTGTTGTTCAAGGCGCTTTAGCTTGCCAATTTCATCGGCCAATTCGCTTGTGGTTTGAGCCGCAGTGGCTTGAGCAATGAGATTTTCTTCGAGGTTTTCTTGTTCCTCAGCGCTTAGGTCGTCGTCATCTTCGGGCGCTGTGGCGAAGTTTTCATACAAATTGGGCTGTGCTTGCGTGTGAGCATCCTCACGCCTTGCTCGTTCTTCGTTTAGGCGACGTTCCAAACGCTCACGTCGATGTTTTAACGATTGATAAATTGCTTCTGGGCTGGAAGCCAAGCGGCGTTGGAGCGAGGTTAAGGCAAAGCCAATCGAGCCTTGACGGCGCCCATCAAGGGCATCGGCCTTGCCAAACTCTTCGGTAACATATTTTGTCACCGCTTCATACAACACATTTTCCAATTCAGATAATTCATAGTTGACGGTATAGGCGCGGCGTTCTGGAAAGAGTGGCGTGCCATCAAATTTGACGAGTTTTTCTTTCACCATGCGCCGCATTAAATCCGAAGCATCGGTCTTATCGACCCCATCCCGAAATTGCCTGTAAAAACGATCAGAATCTAATAACGACAAGAACAACTGAAAGTCTTCTTCTTTACCGCTATGTGGCGTGGCCGTCATCAATAATAAATGGCGGGTATGTGCTCCGAGGCGTTCAGCAAACTTAAAACGACCAGTCTTTTCGATATTATTGTTAAAGAAATGGGCCGATAGCTTGTGGGCCTCGTCAAAAATAGCCAAATCCCAGCCAGCGTTGCAAAGCTTTTCTTGCAAGGCCTCGTTGCGGGCCAATTGATCGAGCCGCACAATCAGCCGATCAATATCCTCAAACGGATTGCCGCTTTGAGTCGCCGTTTCTAAATCACGTCTGAACACTTGGAACTCAAGGCCAAATTTTTCAAACATCTCATCACGCCACTGTTCAACGAGGCTGCCCGGGGCCACAATGAGCACCCGCCGAGCATCGGCCCGCAAGATCAGCTCGCTGATATACAACCCTGCCATAATCGTTTTTCCGGCCCCCGGGTCATCGGCCAATATAAAACGTAGGGGTTGTCGCGGCAACATAGATTCATAGACCGCCGTAATCTGGTGCGGCAATGGTTCAACATTCGAGGTATGCACCGCCATCATGGGATCAAATAAAAACGCTAGGTCAATTCGCTTGGCTTCGACTGCCAGCTTGAAATCCTCGCCATTGCCGTCAAATGACCACGGACGCTGCGTGACCGCCACCGCGATACTTGCCAAATCAGCCCGATTCAGCAGGCGATCCTTGAGCGATCCATCTGGCGTTTTGTAAATGAGCTGTATCACCCCGTCGGTGATGGGGACCACTGCCACCACCACGCCAATGACAGTTGGTTCGAGACCGGTTAGGGCAAGGCCGGGGGTGATAGATTCGAGCGTAATCATAGGGTCAGCGTGAATGTGGTTCAGTTGCAAATGAG